>DQLG01000622.1 GCA_015660315.1 Candidatus Latescibacterota bacterium | reverse complement strand
AGCCTACAGCGAATCTTCGGGTTAGGCCTAATTGCCCTAACCTTACAGATCACCAACAAGGCCAGAGCCCAACAGCAAGACGACTTAGTAGCGGAGTTGGGGGAACTCGCCCGCGAAATGATCGAAGCCGAAGACCCGCCGGACTCGCCAGGATAATTCACCGCATGCAACTTCCCAAATCCTCGCTCGACCTGTTCAGCCTCTCTGGCAAAGTCGCCTTGGTCACCGGCGGCAGCAAAGGCCTCGGCCAAGCAATGGCGACCGCATTGTCTGGAGCCGGTGCCGACGTGGCGATCACCAGCCGCAACCTCGAAGAAGCGCAAGCAACGGCCGCCGAGATTAGCGCGCTGACCGGGGGGCGCGTCCTCTCGCTAAAAGCCGATGCTGCCCACCGCGACCAGGTCGAGGAATCGCTGACTAAAACCTTCGGCGTCTTTGGCCATATAGATATTCTGCTCAATAACGCTGGCATCAATATCCGCAGCCCAATCGTTGACTTGGAAGACGAGGACTGGGACGCGGTCATCGCCACCAACCTCACCGGTCCGATGTATTATTGCCGCGCACTCGGACCGCATATGATCGAACGCGGCTATGGCCGCGTGATAAACCTCGGATCGATCGTCTCGATGGTCTCCGTCGCCCACCGCACCCCGTATGCCTCTAGCAAGGGCGCTATCGTCCAGTTGACCAAAACCCTGGCGCTCGAATGGGCACCGCACGGCATAACCGTCAACGCGATCTGCCCCGGCCCTTTTGCCACACCACTCAACACGATCTTGCTCAAGGATCCGCCGAAGGCCAAGGAAATGATCGCCAAAGTCCCTATGGACCGCTGGGGTGATCCGGCCGAACTCGCCACCGCCGTACTCTACTTTGCCTCTGATTTCTCTGGATTTACTACGGGATCAACACTGGTCGTCGACGGTGGTTATACCGCCCAATAAACCTCGGCTAGAATCTGCGAAAGACCCCCTACAAGATCAACCTTGCCAACCGCGGAAAATGGCGGCGGAATTTGATCGCCTGGTGCCCCAATAGATCGGGGACGCTTTTGCGTTTGCCGGCGGCAATAGCTTGGACGATCGCGCGGGCGACTTCTGCCACTGCACCACCGCGTCATATACATCTGCATCGGCCTCTTCGCAACGCCCATACGCTCCGCGCCCCGCGTTATTAATCAACACGTCCACCGCGCCCCAACGCGCCTCAACCGCTATTCGCAATCTCTCAACCTGCGCGCGATCTCCAACATCACATGCGAAAAACATTGGCGACGCGCCTACAACGAGCCAAACCAACGTCCGCCAACTACGACAATACCACAACACCCATAACAACGCTGGCCCCACAAGCAATATCAGATCCATTCTATTGAGCAATAATAACCCCACGATCGCCCCCAAAATCAGTAGGCGGTCTGGATCTATTTTTTCAACCTTCAAATACACGCAGGCAAACAGCACTAACAACAAATGGGTGAATGGATTTTCAAGACCCGAAGTGGAATAATCGACGAACGACTGCGAGTTAACCAAGGCCAAGACAGCCCATATTCCAGACGCAACGGATATTGCGATTCACCGGCTCAACACATAAACCGCGGCGAGCGATACAGCCGAGGAAAATAGGATCGATGTAAAGTAGATTTCGCGCGTTATGAAATAACAGGCGGACACCAACAGCATCCACAGCGGGTGCGTATAAGCCTGCACCCTTGCGGTCACATTCCAGGTCAGACCGTAGCCGTGGATGAAATTGGCAACGGTGCGGAATGTATATAAGCGTCTTCTAACAACTAGGCAGTGCGCAAGACAACGACCCCATACAGCGCTATCGCCAACCCCAACCCCATGTAAGGCCTGTCCACCGCCGCCTAATTTCCCCCCAATATTTCCCAAATTCCTTCGCGATTTTTCTCGACAAAGCGTTTCTTACCACGGCGCATAACCGGCATCAGTTCATCTGTTTCGCGATCCCTCTTAACCAGCACCCACTTGTCCGGCTCTTCTGGATCGGGCATGACCTTGTAGGGCACCAGCTTCATACCGCCACCAATCCGCATCCCAACCCGCCCCATCTGTACGCCCTTCTCGATCTCATCTTCGCTCAGTTGTTCATCGCCGCCTTCACTCTCTACTTCTTCACCGCCCTCCACCTCCCTGGCCTCTTTCGCCTGTTTAGCCCGTTCAGCCAAAACCTTCTGCTCACATGCCGCGATAATCTCATCGCTATGCTCCTGAATCTCGGCGGCTTCGTCGTCGGTGATATCCGGATAGAGTTTCTGCAAGCGGGTCCGCAAAAAATCCTGGGCTTTCTCCCGGGCTTCCTCCACATTCTCGGTCGAGCGGAAAAACTCTTCGATGATGAGATTGATCTTCAGCACACGGACTTGCTTGCGGAAGGGTGTGCGCTTGATCAACGAACCGATCAAGGCGTTAATGCTGAGCATCGATACAGCAAATCGGGCTCGTTCCTTACGATCGCCACCACCCAGTTTCTCGATGACTTCCTTAATGGTTCCCTCTCGCAACAGATCGATAAACTCCTCCTCGACCAACAGCTTGTCCATCCTAGCCTGGCCTCGGCGAACCACCTGATTATAGGGCGGCAAATGTGCCGCCATCATCCGCACCTCCGCATCCTGCCGGTCCATTATGCCGATCAACTGGTGTAAGGTCTCCAACTCCTCGATCAGACCGGTGATGATCGGCTTCCACACTACTTCCTCTTTGGCCTCGGCATTCACCGCCAATTTGTGGCGAATCATAAAGCGCAACGCGGTGTCATTCTTAGGGTCGATACGCTGCAGCGCCTCAAAGACCTGGGCGTAAACCACAACGTAGTCGACTTCTTCGCGCATTTTCTTTTCGATCTGCGTTCTGGCCTCGCCGCTGAGGATGGTATTGCGGACCTTGCTACCCTGCTCACGGGTGACCTTGCCGCTACGTACCGCCCGATCCACCTGATGTAGCTTGCGCAATCCATCCGCTTCTTCGGCACTGATCCGCCCTTCGGCGATATAGGCGTTGAGGTTTTCTACAAGATGCTGCATCTGCTGCTGCCGCAACCCGACCTGCGCCTTTTTTTGCTCCTGGGTCCGGCTCTCGACCTCGGCCTCATCGGGTTCACCGGCCGGCCCCGCGAGTAGCTGCCCCAACTTCGCATCGGCCGGCTGCTGACTCCCTTGTGCTTGCAGTCGAGCTTTGACTTCGGCCAAACGCTCGGCAGCGCGCTTCTTGACCGGATCCTCCTTTCCTGCCACAGCATTGACGATAGAACGCATGCAATTGCGAATATTGAGATCGGCCGGCTGCAAGTCATACTGTAATAATACCCCCTGCATCTGCTCTTGCCGCAAAAACTGCCGCAAAAGATTCTGCCCCTCCGTCTGGGTCTCGGCGATGCCCCAGCCGTTCTTGCGCACCGTCCCCAGCACCGAACGGGTAATCCAATTTTCAATACCCGGGATGATAAGCACCTCTGGATTTTCCTTGACGACCTCCGCAAAGACTTCGGCCAACCGCTGCTTGATCGACTCGGAGGGAAAGGAACCGCGTATCGCCTGATAGCCTTCCTCCATCGCCTTCTGAAACTGCACAGCGGCAATCAATGGCTCACCCGCGGCAAGACGGTCCCCCAACATGGCGACCAACTCGCCGCGCAGATCGGCCGATATCAGCTCGCCCGCTATGTCTTGTCTCTCTTTTGTCATTAGTCAATTTTTCGTAATTAATGCTCTAACTCAATGATAGAACCTTGCAATCGCTAATGCAAGAAATCATAATTACCCTTCTTTAATTATTATTTTTGTTTTTTGT
>DQLG01000768.1 GCA_015660315.1 Candidatus Latescibacterota bacterium | reverse complement strand
TAACGCGCTCGCCGGCGGCCTGTTAGTAGTCTTCGTGCTTTGGATGTTTTTGGGGTTGCGCAACAGCCTGCTGGCCGCCGTCGGCATTCCGGTCGCGTTCGCTTTCGCTTTCGTCTTGCTCAAACTCACCGGCGCCTCGATCAACGAGAATACGCTCTTCGGCCTGGTACTCGTATTGGGCATGGTCGTCGATGACGCCATCGTGGTCATTGAAAACGTCTACCGGTATATTCAGGCCGGCCACCAACGCCGCCAAGCCGCGATCGAAGGCACTCGCGAAGTTCTCGCACCGGTGCTGACCTCAACGTTGACGACCATCGCCGCTTTCATGCCATTAGTCTTGCTGCCTGGCACCATCGGCGAATTCCTGCAAGTCGTGCCCATCACCGTCAGCCTAACCCTGCTTGCCTCGCTGGTCGAGTGTTTCGCTATTTTGCCTTCGCACATCGCGGACTACGGCGGCAACCGCGACAGCCGCAGCCCACTCGACGAGCCCATGGCGCGGCTAACCCGCGCCTACCAGGCCCTGCTCAGCCGAATCCTGCCCTCCTGGCCGCGCTATGCCATAGCACTAGGTGTCCCCCTGTCGATCTTCGCAGCCTCCGCCTATATCTTCCCGCAATTGCGCCAAGAGCTCTTCAGCTCCGATCCGCAAAGTTATTTTGCCGTCTGGCTAAAATTGCCCGAGGGCACTGCACTCAATGAAACGGACCGCCATACCCGCATACTCGAAGCCGCCGTCCGCCGCCTACCGCCGGATGACCTGGCCCTCGTCGAACGTATCCTGGTCAACGTCGGCGTACAAAACGCCGCCGACCGCTCCTACCTACGCCCCAATTTTGCCGAGCTTGTCGTCGACGTCACCGACGGCCCCGAAATGACCGATAAGTTACAACGAATGGTCGCCTTTGTTCGCGACGAAGCCCGCGACCTCGGCTACGATGACGAAGTAGTACAAGTCAAGATCATCCAGACCGGACCGCCGAAAGATGCCCCACTGGAAGCAAAAATTCAGGGCGATGATTTTGCTGCCTTGGAAGAAATCGCCACTCTGCTCAAAACACACCTAAAAACCTACCCGGGCTTGGTCTCTATTGACGACGACTTCACCGCAGGTAAAAACGAGCTCATTTTCCGCCTGCGCCACGAGGAAGCACGTCGGCTGGGGTTAAACGCGGCTGATGTCGGAGGAGCACTGCAAGGGGCATTGCGGGGACGTCCCTCCGGAGTCTATCGCGCCGACGACGAGGAAATGCCCATCCTGGTCCGCTATCGCCCCGACTGGTTCCAAACGGGTGCGGACTTGCAGGACCTCGAAATTCGCACTCCCGCCGGCGGATTCGTCAACCTCGGTTCGGTCGCCGACCTCGAGCGCGGCGTCGGCTATAGTGAGATCAAACGCCGGGACTTTCGCCGTACGGTCACGGTCTTCGCCGACGAAGCCCCTGACGCCCTTGGGACTGCGGCCCCGGCCATTGAGGGCCTACGCGGTTATTTTGAGCGCGAAGTCGCTCCTGCCTACCCGGGCTACAACCTCATATTTGGCGGCCAATTTCAGGAGTTCGAGCGCAGTTTCGACAACATAATTCTACTTTTCAGTTTCGGCGCCTTGTGCATCTTCTTTATTCTCGTGGTGCAGTTCCGCTCTCTGCTCCAACCCTTTATCATTCTCACCACCATCCCCTTCGCCCTCGCCGGTGCTCTACTCGGCCTGGTGCTCGGCGGCTTTCCCCTCTCGATCACGGTTATCTATGGTATGGTCGGGCTCTCCGGCGTCGTTGTAAATGATTCAATCGTGCTCATCAGCTTTATCAACACCGCCCGGGCAAAGGGTGATGAACGGCTTACCGCGATACTGGCCGGGGCGGGCAAACGCCTCAGGCCCATTATCCTCACGACGGTCACGACTATCGGCGGCGTGCTACCCATCGCCTTGGGTTTGCTAGGTAAATCCGAAGTTTGGTCACCACTAGCTACACTGATCGTCTTTGGCCTCGGTGCCGCCTCGGCACTGATGCTGATCGTTATCCCCTGTCTCTATTTCGTCGTGGAAGATGTGCGAGATTTTTTTCGCCTCCGGACCGCCATACTCGGACAAATATTGCACGAAAAAGAATAACGGAGAGCTAAGACGCCGATGGGGATTTAGTCTGCTACCGAAGTCGGTCGCGTCAGATCCATACCCAACGATTTAGGAAAGCGCAGTTTTACCGGCACCGTCGCCGCGGTGCTGTCGGTAAAACCTTTGATCGCCGCAAACCCGATTTCGTAGAGACTGGCCGGGTTCCATAACAACCACCCGCGCGCACCGCCGTCTTCGGCACCGTGCAACTGCTCAGTGACATAAAGCGAATCAAAATCCGTGACCCGATAATCAAAGGACTGGATCCAGGGGCGCACCAGCACATCGTGCTCAGTGGCTAATTTTTGCAAGCGCTGGCACCCTTGTAAAAGGAAGTAGTAGGGATAATCGACCGGACGGTCGATACGCTCAAATCCATCCTCAAAATGTGAGGGATAGAGCATAGGGCTGACCGCGTCGAGATGCGGCAGCAAGTCGGGCAAGTGTTGCCCGATCGTTCGTCGGTCCGCCTCCCGTCCCCACGCCGCGACCCCGAAAATATCGGCCGAGAGCAATACCCCCATAGGCTCGAGTACGCGCTCGACCTCTGTGACAAAATCAGTAATGATGCGGTCTTTCGGCACCACTGCGGGGTCAAATGCGAAAACGGCGTCGGCCAAATTCCCTTCCGTCGGAAAGCGCACATAGTCGAGCTGTATCTCGTCGACGCCCAACTCCGCCACTTCACGCACTATGGCCAAGAGATACTCCTGCACCTGAGGCAGCGACGGATCGACCCAATTACTTTTACCGCGTTCGGACCACAGCCCCGGGCCCTCGCGCGAAAAAGGCACAAAATCGGGGCGTTGCCGAGCCAATCGGGCGTCGTAAAAACACGTCAACCGCGCCACGACATGAATATTGCGCCGGTGCAGCGCGTCGAGCATTTTGGCCGGTTGCGCGATCGGCGCCCGCTGGCCAGCGCCGATTTCCAAGGCTAGCGGCACCGAAGAAGCATACCCGAGATTCCCATAGCGGTCCTTGACGTCAAAGACGACGGTATTGCCCCCTGCCGCCACCAAAGCATCCGCCAAAGTGAGCATCCTACGACTACCGGCCAGTGCAGCGGTGATATAGATGCCCCGCGCGGCAAAATTAGTACCACGGATAACCGGTTGGTCCAATAATTCCGCATAACTCAGCGAAACATCCAGAAGCTGCCCCATCTGAATCGCATCGCCTTGCAACCCATTTTCCCGCTTGATCCTATCGACAAGTTCCCCCGCCGTGTACTCGGTGCTATAACGCAAGAGTCGATGGGCGATCGCCAAAAGCGAATCGCCCGGACGCACAGTCAACACCGTATCGCGCACCGCGACTTGCGCTTCGAGCGCGGGCGCTAAAAAACAAAAAATAAGGCAAACTAAAAAAACCAAGGATTACTCCAGGAGCGGCAAAAATTAACAAATTGAAAATAAAATACTTAGACGCAGAACTAGGCCACTTACGCCAGAAAAAGCAAGTGGCCTATTAAATTGTCACTGACAAGTGATTTAACAGATAAAAAAATGGACTAAGTTATAGTTCTTCTTAGCCTTGCACTAATCTAGGGTGCCTCAATAAACCCTTCTCCTGCCCCCTCCAGCCATTCTCGATCTTCCGCCAGGTAAATCTCCTCGATTACCAGGTCGGCAAAGGCCTCCGACCAATGCTCGAAGCCCACTTTTCCCTCCTGTTCTTGCATGCGCAGTTGGGCGACAAAGGCAAAACGATTCAGCGCAAAGGTTAGGGTCGCGACCTTACCGCCCTTTAGATCCACTTCCAATTGCTGGGTCTGGCCGCCATACTGTAAATCGATCCAATGTTGACCCGCCGGCAAATTGTGGAAGAGCAAGCCCTGATAGCCCCGTTTAAGCAATTCTAGCGTATAGCGGCCATCCAGGCGAATCATAATATCCTCGAGGATCTCGCTACCGATAGGGGCCTGGACCAGCGCCAACGAAGCATCTAGATCAGAGAAGAGCTCTTCGGTGTCTATATCATAGGCCACCGATCCGCTTTCGCGCGCGGGCTCCTGCAACGCGACCTTGGGTTTTTGGCCCTGCATCCAAGCGGGCGGCGGCAATTTCGGCGTCATGCCACCATCGCGGGTGAGCGCGTAGACCACGATATTGCTCCCGGCCATCAGCGAATAAGTCACCGGCTCAGTGCCGTCATTCTCAGAGTTTAAACTGGCCATCCAATGCTGTTGCAACCCGAGATCACTGAGCACCGCGACCAAATCGCCGTCAACTTCGACGCCCCACAAGCCCTGCGGCGACGGCACTCCATCATCACCCAATTCGCTAGTTTGCGGGTTAAAAGTAACATCTTGCTGAGCGGCGAGCAGGTCCTGCCGATTCGAGACCGGGTAGTACCAGGTCGGATTACTGCCCACATTGGGCACCTGCGCCTTATCCTCACCCGGAAAGCCGCCACCGAATTCATAGAAAGAATGGTAGATCATATGCGAAGTTGGAATGGGTGCCAATTGCGCCTCGACACCCAGAATCGAGCGCAGATGCCGGGTCATCTCGCGCAAAAAGCGGTTGTTGCCTTCGATAAAGAGAAAGCCGCCCTCGTGCAAATAGCGTCCCAAAAGCGCTTTTTCTTCTTCGCTGAACATGGTCAACACTTCATCGCGATAGGGGATCAGCCCGCCGCCCTGAAAAAGGAAATGTATGGGATCCTTGAGCAGTTTTTCCGAGAGAAAATGTTCGTAGGTCTCGTTGCTGACCCGCGCCAAAAGCCTCGTGTGATCACGCAAATAGCGGCTCATCGCGTCGAGCGCGCCGCGCCCGGAGCCGGCCCCGTAAACGTGCACCTGGGTGAAGTTGACATAGCCGGCCAGATCCCGCCGGCTGCCCGGGTCGCGAATAACGGCGGCGTGATCCTTGTTTGCTCGTGCCAAATCGACCATCCGCAACAGGTCCATCGAAGCAATGCCCATGCTGTCAGCCAAACCCAGCGCCGAAGGCGAGATCATCTTTACCCGCTCGAAAACTGGTTCATCTTCTTTGGCGCCGCTGGCAATCTCGCGCAGGGCCAGCGGCGCTTGCTGTGTCTCTATCTCGGGCGCGGTCGTCTCGAGCCGGAGATCCTGCTCGCGTATCTCCGCCGCCTGCTCTTCAGGCCGTTGCAAATACTCCATCTCGACTTGGGGCGCTTCGGTATCCTGCTTTGGCAGCGCGCTCAGGCGGCGAGGCTTGAACTGCGGCGGAATCAGTGAAATACGCGCGCGAAAAGACTCCGCGTCAAGCTCGTCCAGCCACAGGTCGCGCGTCATATAAAGCCCGGCCAAATGCAGAAGCACCGATATCAGCAAGCAGGCCCAGATGATATTTTTTTTCAGCACGGAAGCACTCTTTCTGCAGCGCCGTCCCTATGGACGGTCGCGATCTTGGTCCATCTTCTAACGATCATACAACGGGTAAGTTCCCCCCAATAGATGCACAAATGACGCTTAAAGATAGCAATTTTAACACATTCGCCCCTGATGCCATAAATAGCTGTAACAAAATGTCTTTTTGCATAGAAAACACCCTCATATTATCTTCTTATGACCGTCTGACCAGTGCTTATTACGCCTGTAAAACGGCCAACGCAAAGGAATTATCCCAACGATGAACGAAAGCGAAGATCTAAAAGCCGAAGTACACGAGTGGCTCGAATCGCTAGATTATGTATTAGCCAATAGAACACCCGAGCAAGTCAACTACCTATTGCAGCAACTACAGACCCGAACCGCAGCAGCCGGTATCGACCTGCCCTTCAATGCCAATACCCCCTATCTCAACACGATAAACCGCGAACAACAGCCCCCCTATCCGGGCAGCCGTGAAATCGAGCGCCGCATCAAAAATATCGTGCGCTGGAACGCCATGGCGATGGTCACCCGCGCCAACCGCGACAAGGCGGCCCCCGGCGGTCATATCTCGACCTACGCCTCTTCGGCAACGCTCTACGAGGTCGGCTACAACCACTTCTTCCGCGCCCCCAGCAACGGGCATCCCGGCGACCAAATATATTTCCAGGGGCACGCCGCGCCCGGGATGTATGCCCGCGCCTTCGTCGAGGGCCGCCTGAGCGAGCGCAACCTAGAGAACTTCCGCCGTGAGTTACAAGAGGGCGGCGGCCTGTCTTCCTACCCGCACCCCTGGCTGATGCCCGATTTCTGGCAGTTTCCCACCGTCTCGATGGGCCTGGGGCCAATTCTGTCGATCTACCAAGCGCGCTTCAACCGCTATCTCGAACACCGCGGTCTCAAATCAGCCGACGACGGAAAAGTCTGGGCCTTTTTGGGTGACGGTGAGTGCGACGAGCCCGAGAGCTTAGGTGCAATCACTCTGGCCTCGCGCGAAAACCTCGACAACCTCATCTGGGTCGTAAACTGCAACCTACAACGCCTCGACGGCCCGGTGCGCGGCAATGGCAAGATCATTCAGGAACTCGAGGCCGCCTTCCGCGGGGCCAACTGGAATGTCATCAAAGTAGTCTGGGGCGACGACTGGGATCCACTGCTCGAAAAGGACACTGATGGTCGCCTCGCCCAGCGTATGAACGAGGTCGTCGACGGCCAATACCAGAAATACTCGGTCTCCGACGGCGATTATATCCGCAAGGACTTCTTCGGCGCCGACCCGCAGTTGGCCAAAATGGTCGAAAACTACACCGACGATCAATTGCAGAAGATGCGCCGCGGCGGCCACGACCCCGAAAAGGTATACGCCGCCTTTCAGCAGGCCGTCACGCACCAGGGCGCTCCCACCGTCATCCTCGCCAAAACCATCAAGGGCTATGGTTTGGGCGAAGCGGGTGAGGGCAAGAATATTGCCCACAACCAGAAAAAGCTCAACGAAGACGAGATTCGCATCTTCCGCACGCGCTTCGGCATACCCATCTCCGACGACGAAATCGCCGAGACGCCCTTCTATCGGCCTGCCGAAGACAGCCCGGAGATGGCGTATATCCGCGAACACCGCGAAAAACTTGGAGGTGCCGTACCAGCGCGCCACGTACAGGCTGCACCACTGGTCATGCCCCCTGAGGAGATGTGGGAAGAATTCAAAAAGAGTTCGGGCGACCGCGAACTCGCCACCACCATGGCCTTTGTCTCGATAATGCGCAAACTAATGCAGGACAAAGAGCTTGGCAAGCTCGTTGTACCGATCATCCCCGACGAGTCGCGTACCTTCGGTATGGATCCGCTCTTCCGCCAATTCGGCATATATTCGAGCAGGGGGCAGTTATACGAGCCGGTCGACAAGGACGTGATCGCCTATTACAAAGAAGCGACCGATGGCCAGATGCTCGAAGAGGGCATCACCGAGGCCGGTTCGATGTCCTCCTTTATCGCCGCCGGCTCCGCCTACGCGACACACGGCATCAACACCATCCCCTTCTTTATCTACTATTCGATGTTCGGTATGCAGCGCATCGGCGACCTGGTCTGGCTGGCCGGCGATATGCGCGTCAAAGGTTTTATGGTCGGCGGCACCGCTGGGCGCACCACCCTCAACGGCGAGGGCCTCCAGCACGAAGACGGCCAGAGCCACCTGTTGGCCTATCCTGTGCCCAACCTCGAAGCCTACGATCCGGCCTTCGGTTATGAGATCGCCGTCATCGTCCGCGAGGGCATCCGCCGGATGTATGTCGAGCAAGAAGACATCTTCTACTATATGACGGTCGAAAACGACCCCTATCCAATGCCGGAAATGCCCGACGGGGTCGAAGAGGGCATTCTCAAAGGCATGTACAAATTCAAGACTTCGACCAAAAAACGCGCCAAGCTCAAGGCCAACCTCTTCGGCAGCGGCGCCATTATGAACAGCGCCCTGGAGGCGCAGAAAATTCTCGAGGAAGACTACAAGGTCAGTGCCGATGTCTGGAGCATCACCAGCTATAAGGCCCTGCACCGCGACTGTCTTGACGCCGAGCGCTGGAACCGTATGCATCCCGGCGGCAAAACCCGACTCAGCTATTTAGAACAGTGTCTCGAAAAAGAAAGCGGCGTCTATGTCATGGCTTCGGACTATGTCAAAGCGTTGCCCGAGTCCATCGCTCGTTGGTTTCCCAACCCTCCCGTCGCCTTGGGCACCGATGGTTTTGGGCGCAGCGAAAGCCGCGAAGCCCTGCGCGACCACTTCGAAGTGGATGCCCGCTTTATCGTGTTGGGTGCGCTAAACGCCCTTGCCCGCCAGGGGGAGATAGATGTCGCGGTGGTAAAGAAAGCCATGAAAGACCTCAAGATTGATCCCGAGAAAGCCAATCCGGCCTATCTATAAGCAATACCGGTTTTGTATCTATGACATTCACTTAGACTAGCCCTAAAGAGATTGCCTACGCTATGCCGATAGAATTTGCACTGCCCGACTTGGGCGAAAACATTGAGAACGGCGACGTCGTCAGCGTCCTCGTCGCCGTCGGCGACACACTCATCGAAGACCAGACCATCATCGAGCTCGAAACCGACAAGGCCGTTATCGAGGTCCCTTCCTCTATAAGCGGCACCGTTACCGAGATCCTCGTACAGCAGGGCGACACTATCACCGTCGGGCAAGCCATAATCAAAGTCGAAACATCCGCAGCAGCCGCACCTTCTGCTGCGCCGGCGCCACCCCCTGCGATCGAAACGCAAGCAGAAGCAGCCATACCTGCGCCGCAACCGGCACCTGCGGCACCCACACCGACCTCAGCAGGCCCGATAGAATTCGCCTTGCCCGATTTGGGCGAAAATATCGAAAACGGCGACGTCGTCAACATACTGGTCGCCGTCGGCGACACACTCGCCGAAGACCAACCCGTCATCGAGCTCGAAACCGACAAAGCCGTTATCGAGGTTCCCTCCTCCATAAGCGGCACCGTCACCGAAATCCTCGTACAGCAGGGCGATACTATCGCCGTCGGGCAAGCCATAATCAAAGTCGAAACAGATGCCGCAACCGCGCCTTCTGCTGCGCCGGCATCGACGGCCGGATCTCAAGGAAGTACAGCTACTCCTGCACCCGCACCTTCACCCGGCACCCCTCCTGCTGCACCAGCGGCCGCAACACCGACAGCACCGATAACCGCCTCGGCGACAACAACACCGACCAAGCTGGTACCGGCCGCACCTTCGACCCGTCGTTTGGCGCGCGAGATCGGCATCGACATTACACAAGTCAAGGGTTCCGGCCCCGGTGGCCGCCTCTCGATAGACGACGTCAAAGCGCATTCGAAAAAACTGCACGAGTCACCGAGCGCGGCTCCTAGTATCGCCCAAGCCGCGCCGCTGCCCGACTTCAGCCAATGGGGCAAGATCGACCGTCAGCCGATGAGCAAGGTGCGCCAGATAACCGCCCAGCGCCTCGTACAGGCCTGGTCGACAATCCCGATGGTCACGCAATTCGACAAGACCGACACCACCGACCTGGAAAAATGGCGCAAAGAATATGGCAAGAAGGCCGAGGCCGCCGGCGGCAAACTGACCCCGACGGCGATTATCATCAAGGTCCTCGGCGCAGCGCTCAGAGCCTTCCCGCAATTCAATGCCAGCATCGATATCGCCAGCCAGGAAATCATCTACAAGAGCTACTGCAATATCGGTATCGCCGTCGATACCCCGCACGGCTTGTTGGTTCCCGTCGTGCGCGACGTCGACCAGAAAAACATTATCGAACTCTCGGTCGAATTGGGTGAGATGGCGCAGAAAACCCGCGATCGTAAAGTCGGACCCGCCGATATGCAGGGCGGCTCGATCACCATCAGCAATGTCGGCTCGATGGGCGGCACCGCCTTTACACCCATCGTCAACCCGCCCGAGGTGGCGATTTTGGGGGTGGCGCGTTCGAGCATCGAACCCACCTATGTCGACGGCGAGTTATTGCCGCGGACCATCCTTCCGCTCTCGCTCAGCTATGACCATCGCCTGATTGACGGCGCCGACGGCGCTCGTTTCCTGCGCTGGATCTGCGCGGCTCTCGAAAATCCCTTCGTCGTCCTCCTAGAAGGCTAAGCCCATATGAACACGACTAAACTGGCCGTCATCGGCGGCGGTCCCGGCGGCTATGTCGCCGCATTCAAAGCTGCCGACCTGGGCTTAGACGTCACCCTAATCGACGAAGCAGTCAACCCCGGCGGCGTCTGCCTCTATCGCGGTTGCATTCCTTCCAAAGCCCTATTACATATCGCCAAATTGCTCAATGAATCGAGGGCGGCGGAAAAGTGGGGGGTGAAATTTGCCGAACCTGAGATAGACCTGGACCGCTTGCGGGAGTGGAAGAACGAGGTCATCACCAAGATGACCGGGGGATTGGGCCAACTAGTCAAAGCGCGCAAACTCAAGCATATACAGGGCCGCGCCCGCTTTGTCGATGCCCACACCCTGCACATTGACAAAGCCGACGGCGACCAAGATCAACTGCAGTTCGAAAATGCCATCCTCGCCACCGGTTCACGCCCGGCGGTGCCCGGCGTCTTCCGCCTCGACACCGACCGCATCATGGACTCGACCGGAGCACTCGAACTCAACGACATCCCCGCCTCGATGCTCGTGGTAGGGGGGGGCATCATCGGCATGGAACTCGGCCAGGCCTACGCGGCGCTTGGCACTAAAGTCTCCGTCGTCGAAATGCTGCCGGGGCTGATCCCCCCAGCCGACCGGGACTTGGTCAAACCACTGCAGAACATGGTTGCCGAACGCTTTGAGG
This sequence comes from Candidatus Latescibacterota bacterium, assembly GCA_015660315.1. GTDB lineage: Bacteria > Latescibacterota > UBA2968 > UBA8231 > UBA8231. The sequence goes on along the minus strand of DQLG01000768.1, from coordinate 1,332 downwards.
AAGCCATGCTCAACACCCAGGTGACCCAACTCGAAGAAGGCCCAGACGGGCTTACCGTGCACCTGCAGGAGTCCGACGGCAAAAAAAGCGCCAAAACCTATGACAAAATCCTGCTCTCCGTCGGCCGAGTACCCAATAGCGGCGATATCGGCCTAGAGGCCACTGCCATAGCCGTCGACGAACGCAATTATGTGCAAGTCGACGGCCAGATGCGCACTGCTGAACCCTCGGTCTTTGCCATCGGCGACCTCGTCGGCGCCGGCCTGGCACACACCGCCTCGCACCAAGGCGCGATGGTCTCCGAGATCATCGCCGGCCACGACAAACTGGTCTTTGAACCGAATGCAATTCCCAGTGTCGTCTACACCGACCCGGAAATTGCCTGGTGCGGCCTCACCGAAGAAGAAGCCAAGAAGATCGGCCGCCGTATAAAGGTCGCGCGCTTCCCTTGGGCTGCTTCGGGGCGCGCCACAACCCAAGATACCAACGATGGCGTCACGAAGCTGCTCATCGACCCGGAAACCGACCGAGTATTGGGCGTCGGCATCGCCGGTAGCGGCGCCGGTGAACTGATTGCCGAAGGCGTATTGGCAATAGAGATGGCGGCATTGGCCTCCGATATCCAATTATCGATCCATCCGCACCCGACGCTCTCCGAAACGGTGATGGAAGCGGCTGAAGTCCACTACGGCCAGAGCCCTCACCTCTACGCTCCTAAACGACTTTAGACTACATCGCAAAACCGAAGCGCCGGTCGCGTAGAAATATTTTGACCCCTGCGACGAGTTCCACCTTGTCTCCGTCAAATGCCCGATTGAGATCCAGCTCCGATTCATCTTCGCGCGTATTGTGACATAATCATAGGGGTTTAGGCTGGGCAAGACGACAAATTGGCAACGTTCCAACAATCGCAGGTGCAATCCCTCAACAAAATCCAGCACGACTTCCGGCCCGGCAGTTCATCACTATGCAAACCCACTGTCAGTAAAATTTGTGCTTCAACCACCGTACCCAATATTAATCCTTGAACAAAATAATCATCGCATTCGGCCACTAATTGCATCGAGCCCAACCCCACCAAACGCTGCTATAAGTGGGGGAAATCGCGCTTTTCCATATTTTTATATCCGGGCAAACTTTTCTCGACTATCTAGCCTCGAGGGAAATTATTTCCATTTATTATCATCATTTTAAATAATATAAATAACTATTTTACAGTATTTTAAATGTCATTTCAGCACCGGCATGGACTTTGCATATATCTTTAGCATTACCTATTAAAACCAATGCAATAACCATGAATAATACACCTCTATCTCCTCAGTTTGGCCC
>DQLG01000056.1 GCA_015660315.1 Candidatus Latescibacterota bacterium | reverse complement strand
TTGCTGCGGCAGATCGGTGCCGAGATCGATATTGAAGAATTAGGGGAAGGTGAGTGCCATTTGCACGTGCGTCCCAGCGAACTCAAGTCGACACGGGTGGCGGGGCAGCGGGCCGAAAAAATAATCGACCAGGTCGCGATATTGGCTGTTTTGGCGACGCAGGCGATGGGGGAGATTGTCATTCGCGACATCGAGGGGCTGCGCGAGGGGGCGTTCGATTATGTAGCTCATCTTTTCGAGTCCTTACGTGCGCTTGAAGCGCGTGTCGGTGAATTTCCGGAGGGGCTTGTCGTCAAGGGTGGTTATGTACTACATGGTGGTCGGCTTGACGCGAAGGGTGATCCGGGGTTGGTGATGGCTTTTGCGGTGGCCGGTATGTTGGCCGAGGGAGAGGTAGTGATCGAAGGCACTGAGTGCCTAGAGGCTGTTTGGCCCGATTTCTTTAAGACCTTGTACCTTATCAAGGAGAATATACGATGAGGGGAGTTTTCCGACTCTTCGTGCTTTCGGCCGTATTGTTTTGCGGCGGCGTGGTTATCATTCGCTTACTCTACGACGTGTCATGGCGCGAATCACTCGAGATCGCCGACCAGTTCGTCGAGGATCTGCTAGCTTGATTTCAGGCACTACCCGGATGCTCGGGGTGATCGGCGACCCGGTCGCACACACCGCGTCGCCGGCGATGCATAATGCGGCGTTGGCCGCTACCGGGTTAGACTATGTCTATGCGGCGTTCCACGTCGCACCGGCGGCGTTGCCCGAAGCGCTGGCCGGTATGCGCGCACTGGAGTTCGCCGGGCTCAATGTTACCGTGCCGCACAAGCAGGCGGTGATGCATCATCTCGATGAGATCTCTGTCGAGGCGACGGCCATCGGTGCGGTTAATACAATTATTTGTCGCGAGGGGCGGCTTGCGGGCCACAATACCGATGCCTTCGGTATCATCCAGAGTCTCAAGACCGACGGCGGTTTGCAGTCGTTGCCCTCAAAGGTCGCGCTCTTGGGGGCCGGAGGGGCCGCCCGGGCCATTCTCTATGCGCTCCTGGCGCAAGATGAAGTAACGGAGATTTTGTTGCTTAACCGCACGGTGGAGAAGGCCGAGGCGCTAGCAGGCGATCTAGACGGGCAAGGCAAGGTCCAGGTTGCTTCGCTGGCTGAGACCAGCGGGCTGGCCGAGGCTGGTTTACTGATCAACTCCACTTCGATCGGGATGCATCCGCACGAGGACGATTCGCCGCTTGCGGACCCGTCCTGTCTGCACGATCGCATGCTGGTGGCCGATATCGTCTACAATCCGCTAGAGACCGTGCTGATGCGCCAAGCGGCCACAGTTGGAGCTAGGTCCATTAATGGTCTCGGAATGCTCGCCTGGCAGGGTGCACGCTCGTTTGAGATTTGGACGGGTGTGCAGCCGCCGGTTGCGGCGATGGTTGCGGCGGCGTTGGCGCGGTTCGGCGAGGCGAATACTTGAAGCAGGAGTAAAATTAAGATATGCAAACCCCCCGCTGGGATTAAATCCCTGCGGGGGGTTTGCATATGCTAAACTGCGGTATTGCTACTTGGCCATATCCTTGAGCTTCTTCAAGGCGAGGGCCTTGACCTGAACGCTGGCCGGCTTGGCGGCGACATCCATGGTCTCGCCCGGGCGGAAAGGATTCGCCACGCCGCTCTGTGCTTTGCGGGCGGGCTTTTTGACGGTCTTGATCTTCAAGAGACCGGGCAGCGTGAAGTGGCCAACAGCGCCCTTCTTGATGTGGCGATCGATAATATTAGCCAATTCGTCCAAAACGGCAGCTACGTCCTTTTTGGCGACTTCGGTGTTTTCAGCGATCTCAGCGAGGAGCTGAGTCTTGGTCATGGCCTTTCTGACGGCCGTGCTTTTAGCCATTTGTTATACCTCCCCAGGTATATGAGTTATTGAATGCCCGCAAATGTAGGGGCTGATACTAACCAGCGCAAGCCTTAGATCCAGGTAAAATGTGCGAAAACAGTTTGAAATAGGGGAAAAAGGCTAGTCGAATCGGTTATCAGCCCTTATTTCGGCCTCGGTATCTTCGCGGTACTCGAGTAGTGAGCGCACCATACTGACGATATTACCGGCTCCCTTGACGACGACAACTTCGACGATAAGAAAGAGCACTACGGCAATCCCGAAGGCAATGGTCCAGAATTGAGCTAAGCTCGATATATCAATGCTCCTCGGGGTAGGTAAGTAGCTTAGGGGGCGAGGACTTCTGCGTCAGTAGCGAAATGGCGATAATGGCTGTGAGCGAGAGAATATAGGTCGCGATGGCGACGTCCTTGTTGCTGGCCAACCATTGTAAATAATTGGCCAGGACACTGGCGTCCTTAACGAAAATGGCGAAAAGCGGCAAGATTCCAGCGACGATTAGCGAGGCAAATGTGCCGGTGGCATGGGCTTTTTCCCAGTAGATACCCATCGCGAGGGTCAATAATAGGCTAGCCGAGTACATAGTGCCGGTAAGGGCCATGAATCGGAAGATGGTTTCGGGTGGGTCGTAGAGATAACCCCAGAGCAGCACGAAGATTCCACAGACGATGAATTGCGGCGGCGTTGGGGATCTGTTGTGCGTTACCGAGCGGTCCTAGCTCCAGGCACAGCAGCCCATGGTGCCGACGGCGCTCTTGAGCTGTGGGCCTCCCGTGCCAGGCCGGCAGGGTCGGTGTTGGCACGGGCCGTCGGAGATTCGGGTGAGAGAGTGGGGATAGTCATCGAGGAAGACCAGGACTAGTGTGCTGAGCAACTCGCGATCACCCTCGATGTTGTTATAGGGGTTTGATGTCAAAGGCCGAGGGTGACGGTGACGATGTGGTCGGGGCTGGTTAGGTGGAGACGCTGCCGAAGACTGTTGCGACCTGTGCGAAGAGCTCGGCCGAGCGGATTGGTTTGCTGAGATAGCCGTCCATCCCAGCGGATAGGCAGCGGTCGCGGTCGCCCTTCATCGCGTGGGCCGTCAGACCGATAATGGCCAGGTGGTTGCCTGTGGAGTCTTCTTTCTGGCGGATGTGTTGGGTTGCCTCGATCCCGTCCATGTTCGGCATCTGTAGATCCATCAGCACGAGGTCGAAATTTTCCGCGTGCAGCCGGTCGAGGGCGACTAGGCCGTCATCGGCGACCTCGGTGGTATGCCCGCGTTTCTCTAAGAGGCCCTTGGCAACTTTCTGGTTGAAGTTGTTGTCATCGACGATCAGGATTCGCAGCGGTTTGGAAGGGTCGATGATGTTTCCGCCCAGCGCATGGGATGTCGCTTCTGTTGGGGATGTCGCGTTTCCCGCCTCGATGCCGAAGAGGGCGGTAAAGGAAAAGGTGCTGCCCTCGCCCTCAACGCTCTCGACCTGGAGTGTTCCGCCCATCATTTCGACGATTTGCGACGAGATGGTAAGTCCCAAACCTGTGCCGCCGAAGCGGCGGGTCGTCGAAATGTCGGCCTGGGTAAAGGGCTCGAAGATCGCGCGCTGTTTCTCGGGGGAGATGCCGATGCCGGAATCGCGCACGCTGACGTGCAGTTGCTGTAGGTTTTCGTCGGCGGACATGCTCGTTATGTGGACTATTATCGCTCCGCGTTCGGTGAACTTAACGGCGTTATTGAGCAGGTTGATCAGTACTTGCCGCAGGCGCACCGGGTCGCCGACAAGGTGCTCGGGCAGGTTCGGGTCGATGTCGAATGTCAATGACAGCCCCTTTTGTTGGGCTGTTGTGTCGATGATCCGCGTCACGTTTTCTAGCGTCTGGCGCAGCGGGAAGGCGACCGGATCGAGTTCCAAGCGGCCGGCTTCTATCTTCGACAGGTCGAGGATATCGTTGAGGATGTCTAGCAGTGATTCCGCCGACTGCTTAGCGATATCGAGGTATTCGCGTTGGGTGGTGTCGAGCGCGTTGGAGATCGCCAATTCGGTCATGCCGATGACAGCGTTCATCGGCGTGCGGATCTCGTGCGACATATTGGCCAAAAACTCGCTTTTGGCCCGGTTGGCCTGCTCGGCTTCTTCCTTTTGTTGCGTTAGGGCCTCGTTTGCCTCGCGCCGTGCGGCGAAATCCACTAAACGGCGGCAACCCAGCGAGAGCAGGGTACAGATCTCGTTCATCAACTCGATCAGTGAATCGTTGCGCCCGACCTGCGAATCTTTGACCCCGATGCTCATCGTGCCCTGAGTGAAAGGGGTGTCGATGATTACGGCCGGCGGTTGCGTGGAGTCGGAATTATTTCGGTAGAAGGCGAGGGCTTCGGCGTTGGGCGAGCGTTCCCAGACTTCCCCGTGGCGCCAGTGTAGCAGGAGGTTGCGGTAGTTTTTCAAACCAGACTGAATGTCTACACATTTTTTGAACCCACCGGCGATAACGCTATAGGACTTGAGCGTGCTCGCGTTCTCGTCGATGAGGTTGAGGCTGAGACCGGCGATGTCGAGTCCTAAGTCGGCCAGCGCGTGGCTGATCGTCTCGGCGACGATCTTGAAGTCCTCGGCCTGCTGCATTTCGAGGATAGTCCGGTGTACGCGTTCGGTGATCAGCGCCCGCTGTTGTCGGTGGGTGCGTTCGACGACGCTCTGGCAGACGTCGATGGCGAAGAGGTTGGTGAAACGCTGGATGACGTCGATTACGTCGGGATCGAAATTGTTCGATACGGAGGAGCCGAGCCCTATGGAGCCGCCGTTGGGCAGGGGAAGCTCAACTAGGCAGGTAAAGTTGTTGGGAATATCCGCGGCGGCTAACTGCTCTCCCCGGATGATGACGGCTTCTCCGCTTTCCCATACTTGCCCGACCCAAGGGTATCTGGCGATAGGAGTGTGCTCTACATCTACCAATTGCGTTTTGAAGGCCAGGTGCGCGTCCATAAAATAGGCGGGATCCGAGGTGGGTAGCTCGATGGAAACGCTGTTGATGGAAATGCCGAGTAAGCTCAGTTCGCGGATGAGGTCGAAGTCAAGTATGGTCTTGAGGTCATCGGGTTCGCGCACGGCGATAAGCTGGCGGTGGATTCGCTTCGTTGCATCTTCGACGTCCTGGTTGTATAGGTAGGGGTTCGCTGCGACGCCGATGAGCTGCCAGCAGCAGACGATATGATCGGGCGCGTTTTGCGCGCCCTGCACGAGCCGCCCGGTGTCGCGAAACCACTTATAATTCTCGGAGGCTGTACGCCAGCGGTATTCGCAAGTATAGGATTCGTCTCGATCCAGCGCAGCGAAAACGCGCAGGGTCGCTTCTTTGTCGTCGGGGTGGAGGCGCTGGGCCCATAATTCGCGGTCGTCGATAAAGGCGTCGGGCCCGTAGCCGCACAGCGTGATGATCTGTTCGGTCGCCACGGTGATGGTTTGCGGAGACTCCGCGCTACGGGTATAGGTGGCTAGTGAGAGGGAATCACTGAGCAGCGCGAGGTCTTGTCCAGCGCTTGTGTGATTCATGTAAAGGAACTCCTACCGGGCTGGGGGAATCCGATGTTTCAGTTTCGGTTGATATAGTGCCAAATCTATAAAATCCCGCAGGCTTTTGCCGAATTTTTTAAAATCCCCGTTCTTAATTATAGTTTAAGTCCGCCATTCCACTGAACTCAGGTGAAGGTATGACTGTAAAGGAAGAGTTAGAAGAACGCATCTCTGTGGCGTTGGAAAAGGCTGGGGCACCGGCAAGTTCCGGTGCGTTGGTAGGGTTGTCGACTCGGCCCGAATTCGGCGATTACCAGGCCAACGGAGTAATGGCCGCGGCCAAGAAGCTAAAGAGCAACCCGCGCGAACTAGCGACCAAAGTTCTCGCCGAGCTGGATATCGCGGATATGGCCGAGTCGGTGGAGATTGCTGGCCCGGGTTTTATCAATATCGCGCTCAAGGGCGAGTGGCTGGCTGAAAAGGTGGGGCGAATGCTTGCGGATCAGCGCTTGGGCGTGCCGGTGGCCTCTTCGCCGCAGAAGATCGTCATCGACTATTCGCATCCCAACCTGGCGAAGGAGATGCACGTCGGTCATTTGCGCAGCACCATCATCGGTGACGCGATCGCGCGGTCGCTTGAATTTTCGGGGCACGATGTCATCCGCCACAATCACGTGGGCGATTGGGGCACGCAATTCGGTATGCTTATCGCCTATTTGGACCAGCAGGAAGGCGATGACAAGGAAGCCGAACTCGCCGATCTGGAAACCTTCTACCAGGCGGCGCGAAAACGCTTTGACGACGAAGACGCCTTTGCCGATCTCGCGCGCGATTACGTGGTCAAACTGCAGGGGGGCGACCCGCATGTGCGCTCGGTATGGCAGCGTTTTATCGAAACGTCGCTCAACCATTGCGAGATGATATACGGGCGTTTGGGCGTTACCCTGCAACGTAACGACGTTAGGGCCGAAAGCGCCTATAACGACGATTTACCCGTTGTGATTGACGATTTGCGGGCGCAGGGATTGCTCGAAGAGTCGAAGGGCGCGCAGTGTGTTTTTCTCGACGAATTCAAAAACAAAGACGGCGAGATCGCGCCGGTGATCGTGCAGAAATCGGACGGGGGCTATCTCTACGCGACGACCGACCTTTCCGCCGTGCGCTACCGGGCCGGCGAGGTCGGGGCCGAACGGCTGCTCTATATCGTCGACGCGCGGCAGAACCTTCACCTAAAGCAGGTGTTCGCCGTGGCGCGGGCGGCCGGTTATGCGCCGGACTCGGTCCTGCTCGAACACTATCCTTTCGGCACGATGCTGGGCGAGGACCACAAGCCTTTCAAGAGCAGGGTGGGCGGTCTGGTCAAGTTGATGGACCTCCTGCAGGAGGCCGAGGACCGAGCCTATTCCCTGGTCGGCGAAAAGAACCCCGATTTACCGGAGGCAGAACGCCGCGAGATCGCCCGGGTCGTCGGCATCGGCAGCGTCAAATACGCCGACCTCTCGCTCAATCGGGAAACGGACTATGTCTTCAGTTGGGACAATATGCTGTCGTTCGACGGCAATACTGCACCCTATCTACTTTATTCTTACGCCCGCGTCAAAAGCCTGTTTCGCCGGGCCGAAGTTGACGAGAGCTCATTGGTCGGCGAAATCGTCCTCGACGAAAAGGCCGAGAAGACCTTGGCCGTAAAATTGCTGCAGTTTGGGGAGGTGGTCGAGGGCGTCGCGCGTGCGGGCTATCCCAATTTGCTGTGCAATTATCTTTACGAGTTGGCTGACGCTTTTATGAAATTTTACGAGAGTTGCCCGGTACTGCGCGCTGACGAGCCTGTGCGCTCGAGCCGGTTGCAGTTGGCGTTGGCGACTGCGCTTACCATACGCCAGGGTCTGGATCTGTTAGGGATCGAGACCGTCGAACGGATGTGAGGCCATTGCGATGACGATAGCGAAAAAACTGCGCTGTGATACCTGCGGTGCCGAGGTCGATAACTTGCGCCGAGATGTCGTGGACGCCGATTATAACGCGCTTAATAAGCCAGCGCTGTGGAACTGCGACGCCT
>DQLG01000011.1 GCA_015660315.1 Candidatus Latescibacterota bacterium | reverse complement strand
GCGACGAACCGCGAATCGGCTCGCTGATTCTAGAAGTTAGGATCGTCGCCCGGTATTTATCGGAGGAGAAATCGATCTGCACTCCGTTGAAATCGGGTTTGGAAAAGGTCATCGGCGTCAACGTGGTGCGGATTCGGTCGCCAACAGTGATCGAGTATTTGTACTCGCCCTGCGAATCGCCGCTGATCGTCACCGCGTTGAACCAGCGATTGAAGCGCGTGCTTTGGAAGATGCCGCTACCCAAGGGCTGTGGCTGGAACTGACGCCAATCGTAGATCAGCCAGCCGCGGGTGGTAAGATTGCCGTAGACATCGTAGAAGTAGTCGCCCTCGCGCGTTGTATTAACATAGCGCTCATAAGGGTCTTGTGCGTAATTCGAATACTCCGACTGGTGCCAGCCGTAGTCGGTGTAGAGTTCCTGCGGCACGTACCATTTCTTGACCGCCGGGTCAAGTGCGCCAAAGAGCACGCCCGGCCCTTGGGGCTCAAAGCTGACGGCCCCGCCGCGCCGCACCCCCAGCCGATTGCCGTAGTCCTGCCCCGACGCGATCCCTGTAAAAAGGGCGAGCGCCACTAGAGCCGTTATAGTATGCGCGAGCTTCAACCTGATCCCTCCTGTGTGCTGTCTTCCGCCATGTCGCCTCAATACGTCACGCCCACCGCGGCCAATACCTTGCGCTGACCGGTCTTGGCCGCCAGTGTCACACTGAACACATAATTGCCCGGCAGCACGACCCGACCCGCATCATCCCGCCCATCCCAAGCTCGGGCAAAACGGCCACTGCTGTCGAAAGCGTCGTACAACCGTCTGACCGGCCGACCGGCCAAATCGTAGATTGCGATAAGTAATCCGGTAGGGCTGCCGACATTGGTCAAATCGTACTGGATCATAGCTAGATCATTAACGCCATCGCCATTCGGTGTAAAGATCCGGGGCGCCGCCGCGACGTTGACCAACAAGTCACCTGAAATCGGCACTTCCACCGACAAATTGCCCTCGAAGGGCGTGCCCAATGGCTGCACATCCGAATCGCCTTCGCCCAAGTTGGCCGCATTGCCGGCCACAACGCCCTGGCCTAATAATTCACCGTTCTCCGTATTGAAGGCCCGGCCGCTAAAGGTCGTGCCAAAACGCAAAACGCTATTGCTGAAAACCACTTGCAGCTCGGTCCCATCCTCATCGACGAGGGGAAATTCAAAGACCACACTCTGCTCTTGGATCTCGACAATGGCGAAATCACCCTGTTGCACCGGCAACCGACCTAGGGCCACGCCGGTGAAATCCGCTTCCAGCACCGTGCCATCAGGTCGCCGGATCCGCATCGCGCCCACGGTCTCGACCTGGAGTGGCGTATCGACTTGCAGCCGATTAAACCCACGGTCTTGTCCCGGGCGCAACTTGGCCAGTACCGCATAGGTGAAATCCGTTCGCTCACCCACCGATGCCCGCCGCGGCACAATCTCGGCCATCAACTGCTCGGCAAAGGGCGAGGCCAGCACGTCGAAAGCCAGTCCGCCGACGCCGGTCGCCGATTCGAACTCATCGCTGAAAAACTCAATCATAAATTGCAAATAGCGCCTTGGGCTCGGCGAGACGATTTCTACGCCGGAGCCCTCCTGTGTCAGTAGAGCCATTTCGTCCAACGCATAGGGCGGCGACCACTCACTCCAATTGTCGACGTCGTTGCGAATTGCGCCGCGATCACCGCTGCTCAGTTTTTTATAATCCGCCTCGCTCAGCGCCAGCAGATTCTGTTCTTCCGGCGAAAGCGCGTTGAAAACCTGAATCGCGTCGCGCAAAGCCACCGTCTCGTTATCCAGCACGCCCTCGACCAACGCCTGCAATTCCTCATCCTCGATGTCGCGAGCAAATTTCCACGGCACCTCGTTATTAGCGCTGCCCAAACCCGCGCCCACGCCCCTACCGCTGCTGACTCCGGCCCCATCTGATGTCAGACCTGCACTGCCGCCGCCGACGCGAAAGATTCTCTCGCCGGGCCGCACTTTATTGAATTGCACCGTGCCCGGATCCTCACCGGTGCGCGTGCGTACAGTAACGCGCGACAGTTGCCCGTCGCCGAGCTGTTGCTGCACCCAGCGCAGCTTGCCCAATAGAGCCAGATCGCCAAAATCGAAAATATTGGAGACATAAACCGCCTCCGGCACAAAACCGGTGCCAAAAACCTGAAACTCAGCCATATCGAAACCGGTAGCCGTCAGCGATTTAAGCCGCACGAAACGCACGTATTGCGGCGGAATACGAATATCCACCACCTGATCTTCATTCTGGCCCACCAGCGCCACGCTCTCGCGGATCGGCACCCCTTCGAGCTTGGTTTCTGGGGTGCCGTCGTTGATAAAGATCTCGAAACTGCGCATAAAATCGTTCTGGAAGGGAAACTCGGGGGCGGGAAATTCGGGGGCGGCATTGCGCGGAAAAAAACGAAAGCGATCGAGCCCGAAACGGGCACCAAGATCGAGATCTATAATCAGCCCGAGGACCCGAGCACTGGTAGCCCCAGCACTGAGGCGCAAGTCCATGCCGGTGCTGCCATCGTCATCGATGATCTTGGGCAGTTCACCGCGGATGTTCTGGATATTGGGCGAAGTAATCGAACCGCCTCTAGCCACAGAATTCGCGCCAAGGGCGATATTGAGTGTGGTATCAGCGCGCTGCGGAAAGATCCAGCGGTCAAAGCCGGCCGGCGAGAAGGCAATGACACCGCCGGGCGAGTTAGTGCTTTCGATACTTTGGTCGCTGCGAATGACCTGAGCTGCAATCTCCCCGCCGCCGCTCTGCCAATCCCGCCCGCTCTCGCCCCCGACAATAATGACTTCGGCTGTGACAGGCGGGCCGCAAAAGACCCAAATGAAGCTAATGCAAAAACTGACCCGTCTCATACCTACCCCACCGCTATGGTTTCGCGCTGTTGAGGACGATGGCTCGATTCGATAAATACTCGATGCACAATAGAGTTGGCTAGAAGCTGTTTCATAACTCCATTTTGGCGTCGAAGGCGCCTGCTGGCCGTGGATCTGCGTTGCGCTGCATCGCTATATCCAGGGATATAGCTGTTTCGCGCGCCTTGACCACGACCAACAATCACCTTCTTGGGCCGTAAAGCAAGTTATGAAACAGCTTCTATAATTCATAATAGTATAAGTTTGATATTTGTTAAGAAATAGAAATAAGATAAGATCTCAAATAGCTGAAAGTGCCAACAATATGTCTAATTATCCACTTGAAATCCACCTATATTGTTATTTGCCCCGCCGTTCAATACCTTATGCGCTAGCGCAAATGATTGAACACATGCATCGATCTTATATCAAACTGCAATATTTCTAATAATTTACTTATAAGCCAGCGAATTCTTACAATCAAGCTCCAACACATTGGCCAGCAGATAATATGAAGCATTTGCGTTATGTCTGTCGATACCATTCAAGCCATCGCTCGAATGGTCTTTCCACCCCCATCTACCTGCTCGCCGCACTTTTCGCCTTGCTGCTCGCCACCCCATCCGAGCCGCAAACAGCACCGGCCGACACGAGCATCGACGGCCAACACTATGCGCTACTTCCGATCGAAACCCTGATCGCACAACTCAGCCGAAATATTTCGCTGCCGATCACCTATCGCCACATCGCTTTTCAGGGCCGCTTGTTCGCCGCACTCGACACCGTGCATGCCCCCCTCGATTTAGAAGATATTCACTTTCTCGACGAAGTCGCCCTCAACGACGTGGTCTTCGCCGCCCCCATTCGCATCCGCCAGACCGTCTTTGCCAATGGTCTGGCGCTCCAGCGCAGCCACTTCCTCGCTCCCGCTGACTTTAGCGCCGGCCTATTCCACAAACACGCGACCTTTAAAGAGGCGGTATTTCTCGCTGGAGTGGATTTTTCTACGAACCACTACACCGGCATTGCCTCCTTTATTGGCGCCGATTTCGCCGGCCGCAAAACAGCCTTCACCCGCACCATCTTCGACAACGCCGCCTACTTCGACGGTGCCCGCTTTACCGGCCGCGCAAATTTCCAGGATGCCGCCTTTGCCGATTTGGCTTCATTTAAAGAGACCCTCTGGCAACACAACGCTTTCTTTGCCGG
>DQLG01000255.1 GCA_015660315.1 Candidatus Latescibacterota bacterium | reverse complement strand
GCAATTGGATGCCGTACTCTACGCCGGACCGATGATGGAATTCTATCAGAATTTCCTCGGCGGTCCGGTGCGCCACTACGATTACACCTGGTTCAGGGTCAAGACCCCGGACGGCCGCGCCACCGAACCGCATTACGACGTGGTCTATATGGGACGCGGCACTCGCCAGCTCTATACGTCCTGGACGCCCTTCAGCGATGTCGAAATGGATATGGGTGGTCTGATGGTATTGGAGAATTCACACCGCCAGCAAGAATTGATCTCGACCTATGGCCAGACGGACGTAGACCGCTATTGCGAAAATGACGCCACGAGCCACAGGCTATTAGCAACGGCCCGCGAACAACAGCGCGACCTGACGAGCGATGAACGGCGCCAGGTGCAATGGCAGTCTCCGACCTTCGGCGCCTATTCGCCCGACGCGGTCGCCACCCGCCAGACCTTGGGCGGACGCTGGCTGACGGCCGCATACCGCATGGGCGACCTATTGGTCTTCAGCATGTATACCATGCACGCCAGCGCCGACAACCACACTGAGCAGATCCGTCTGTCTTCCGATTCGCGCTACCAGTTGGCCTGCGAGTCGATCGACGACCGCTGGATCGGCGAAGACCCGCCGGCGCACGGCATCCGGGCGCACCAGGGCATGATCTGCTAACAACGGGGAGACCATCGTGCACGAGCAACTCAGTCTGCAGGACAAAGTAGCCGTTATCACCGGAGCGGCCAGAGGCATCGGCCAACGCATCGCCGCCGAATATATCGCGCACGGCGCCCAAGTCGTCATCAGTGACCTATTGGACGACGCGGGCAGGCACGCGGCTGGAGAGTTGGGACCAGCCGCGTCGTATGTGCACTGCGATATCAGCGTCCTCGACGAGGTCCACGCGATGCTGGAAGTCGCCACTGCGCTCAACGGGCGCCTAGATATCCTAGTTAACAACGCCGCCTACAATCCCTCCAATCCGGCGGAGCGCACTACGGTCGACAAGTACCCCGACGAAGTCTTTGTCAAAATGATGGACGTAGATATCAACGGCACCTACTACTGTTCGAAATATGCCGCGCAACAGATGATTCAACAGCAATCCGGCCGTATCATCAATATCGCTTCGGTCGCCGGCAAAGTACCGTTGCGCAACCAGATCGGCCATGTCGTCGGCAAGGCCGCCGTGATCAGTTTAACGGAAGCGATGGCCCTAGAGTTGGGCGAACACGGCATCGGCGTCAATGCCATTGCTCCAGGGTCCACCGTCACAGACGCAACACGGGGTATTTTCTACAACGAAGACGGCAGTTTCAACGAACAGGGCGAAAAACTCGTTTCGTTCGTACCGAACCGTCGCCCCGGTCAGATCGAAGATATCGCGCATGCCGCCCTATTCCTGGCCTCACAGATGGCTTCGTATATCAACGGCCATACGCTCGTCGTCGACGGCGGTTGGACCTGCGGGTTTATGCGCGATTTCTGATACCAAGGACGCTGGCGCAAATTTGCCCGCCGACGCTTTTTTTCTCTACTTTAGCGGCTGTATCTTAAATGAGACCTGAATCGAAGAGCAGACGCAATGGCTAAGCGCGCAACGATCTATACCTACCCCTGGGATCTATCCGACGAAGGCATCGACCGTGCTTTGGAAACCATCGCCGATACCGCCGGACTCAACAGCGTCAGTCTAGCCCAGAGCTATCACGTCTCGACCTACCTGCTGCCGCGCAACCCGCGACGACCGCTTTATTGGGGCGAAGAGGGCGCGCTTTATTTTCAACCGTCCGATACGTTCTATCGCGAAAGCCCGATCGAACCACTGATCAGCGATGTCGTCACCAGCCCCGGCTATATGCCCGAGATAGTCGACAAGATCAAGACACGCGGCCTTGACTTCACCAGTTGGCTGGTCTTCAACTACAACCACCATCTGCCGCAACGTTATCCCGATGCGGCCAAACAAGACGCGTTCGGGCACACAAACCTTGCACAGCTCTGCCCAGCCAGCCCGTTGACGCGCGACTACGCGCTGGCCCTCTGCCGCGAAATCGCCCGCCAGTTCGAACCCGACGAATTCCACCTCGAATCGCTGGCCTACCTGCATTTCAACTACGGTTTCCGCAACCCCAAGATCGCCGTCAAAATCACCCCACTCTGCGAAATGCTGATGGGTCTGTGTTATTGCCGGCATTGCCTAGACCGCGCAGGCGGGGCCGGAATAGAAGACAGCGGGCGCTTCCGCGACGAAATCGCCGAATTCCTCGCCGACGAACTCGCCCGCGAACCCAATGCAAACGATACACAGCCACTAGACCCTGCGACGATGGCCAAATTGTTTTCCGGCCGCTTACAGGTTTTTATCGACACACGTATCGAAGCGGCGACATCGCTGATGGAGCAAGCCGTCGCTAGCGCCCTGCAATCCGGCGCGCGCGTCTCTTTCTTCGGTGGCCGCGACCCGATCAGCAATGGCCTCGATTCCGACCGTGCCCTGCGCGAAGTCTACATGGTCAATGGCGGTGTAGATGCAATAACCGAGACGATGGCGGCCAATATCGCCGGCCAACGTGGGGAATTCCCATCCGACACTGGCTTCAGCGCGATCGTGCAAGCCAGCGCGTTCGCCGACGCCGGCGCATTCGCCGCGTATGTATCTGGGTTGCACGAAGCCGGGATCGACGGCTTTGCCTTCTACAACTACGGCCTGCTGCGCCGCATCCACCTCGAATGGATCGGCGCCCAACGCCATGCATGGTCCTAAGCGCCTCCTTTCCCTCGGGTCACCTCGGTTGAGTTGAGGTTGATCCCGTGGCCTTGCCCATTTCGCCGGCCACCTCAAATAAAGAGGAACATATCGCCATGTCAGGTTTTAGCTTCTGCTTGATATTGCTCTTGCCCATTTGCACCCGCGCGCAAGACCTGCCCGAGTGCACTATCTCCCACACCACTGCGGCCATCACCATCGACGGCCGCCTCAACGAAACCGCCTGGGCAGAGACGCCCGTCGTCGATGAGTTCAGTTTCCCCTGGTGGACCGCTGGGGCCAAAGACCGCACCGAGGCACGCCTGCTGTGGAACGACGACTATCTCTATGTCGGTTTTACGGCGTTCGATCCCCACATTTCCGCCGAATACGATAAGCGCGACGACCCTGTCTCGCGCGATGATTGCGT
>DQLG01000580.1 GCA_015660315.1 Candidatus Latescibacterota bacterium | reverse complement strand
CGCACTGGGCGCAATATAGAATGGCCCTACTGCTAGACCATGAATGGCCGGGCAATGTGCACGATGGCCACACCCGCAGAACGGATCATCCGATAGAGGCGGCCAAGGTCAGAGTCTATCTAACCCTTGAGCAATTTATCTCGGTATAGAGCGTATCGAATCGATTGGCAATAATGACATCGAAACCGCTCATAGTAAAAACGAGGCCAAGGAACTCGGTCGCAGTCTCCGATCTCCTCACCAAAACCTTGTTGGCACAAGCAGCCTCAGCGCCATTTAAGAAAATTCTTGGCAACTAGAGGCTGCACCATTATATAATGTCTCTAGTTATTCTACCTATACCCCTCATCCGAGGTCATAGGCGGATGAAGAAATGGACATCCGAAAATGGCAGGCTGTGGATTAAGGACGAGGTAGTAAATAGTGGATGCTTTGTGGCGGGCGGGGTATTGATGGGGTTGACATTTACTGTTTCGCCTCGGTAAAGTGAGTCGTTACGGGTTGGGCAGGCCAAGGCTAGGAGGTAGCGAAGAGGACTGCACTCGCCTTTCGGCGATCGATCGCAATCTGCATGGGCAGAGTCCCGACTTTAACGACCTCCATACGATTGAACACGCGATTCAAAAGATGATGCCGGTTGCATAATAGGACATCTACTTAGCTGACAAGTGTGCACGAACGATCTCTTGCCCAAGGAATCATGGTTATGCCGATGGTAGTAGACACCCACACCCATATCGGCGCCCCATCCACGCCGCAGCCCCTGCTTTTCCGCACCGAACTACTCGAAACCTACAAAACCCTGGCCGTGCCCGAGGGCGTGACCGGCACGGTGGTGGTCGAGTCTAGTGGGAATGTCGAGGACAACCAGTGGATTCTCGACCGAGCCGCCGAAGATCCCTTTATCGTCGGTCTCGTGGGGTATCTAGACCCCTTCGCAGAGACCTTTACCCGTGACCTTGAGCGCGACGCTAGCGATCCGCTCTTCAAAGGCTTCCGACTCCATATGGACTGCTGCCACGACTATGTCGATCATCCCCGGCAGGCCATGAACAGTATATCCCCTCGACTGGTCGCAAGCCTCGAACTGCTCGCCGCCCGCGACCTCGCGCTCGACTTCCACGGCGATTATACCGCCCTCGACTACGTCGCCGAACTTATACGCCGGGTACCCGGGCTTCGCGTAGTGCTCAACCATATCGCCGAAGGCCGCCCCATCGACGGCCGGGCGCCCAATCCCGAATGGGTGCGCAGCCTGTACGAGATCTCCGTCTGGCCTCAAGTTTACTGCAAAGTTTCGGCCCTGGTGCAGATGACCGAAGTCACCCCGGCCCCCGCCGATGTCGAATACTACCGGCCCGCGCTCGACGCGGTGTGGGACGCCTTCGGCCAGGACCGACTGATATACGCGAGTAACTGGCCACAGATCGAGCGCGTCAGCGATTTTGCCACTGCCCATCAAATAGTTGCTCGCTACTTCGAGGGTAAGGGCAGAGTGTCGGCGGAAAAATACTTCTGGCGAAACGCCAGTATCGCATACAACTTGATTTCCCCCGGTAATTAATCTACCTCCACTAGTGCTTGACGGGGAGCGACAGTCGCAGTACCATGCCCCGAACCGTTATCAGGCCATTTGCCTTTTACCATGAAAATGGCCTGGCAATCCACCACGACTACATCCTGTGCGGAGCCTGGCATCCATGGGAAGACAAATTGCACTTCCCCTATCAATGCTCTCCAGGGCCATCGCGATGCTCATGCTATTCGCGGGCCCAGCGCCATGCGCGGCGCAGGAAGAAGCCGTGAGATCTCTGGTCTCAACAACCTCGGCCAGCAACGGGTGGGCGGTGAACTACCCCAAGCAACGCAAGGTGTTTCGCATGTCCGGCCTGATATGGGTCTTCTACTCCGATGGCACCAATGGTGTGTTCCGCACCAGCGCCGATGGCGTGAATTGGAGCGCACCGACGATGTTCGGGGCGGGAGGGCACTTCGGCCATCGCTTCGGCGGCTGGTTCGACGGCGTATACTTCCATTACGCCCTTTGCACCTCAGCGCTGGGAGCCGATGTATACTATCGCCGCGGCAAACCGAACCACGACGGAACTATGGCGTGGTCGGCCCCCGTACGGGCCGTTCATGATACGCCCCAGGACATGAACGTGATGTATCCAAAAATCATTGTCGATGCGAATGGCTATCCATGGATATCGTTCATGCAGTTGGTCTATCAGGTTCCCAACATGCCCCCCTACTACGCCATTGTGCTCAAGGCCACGACGAACGACGGAACCTGGACGACGGCGCCGGGTTTCCCGTTCACTCTCGTCCAAAAAACCGTCGAAGGCTACCCCGATCCTCTCGGCGCCACATTGAGCAATGGGAAGACGCTCTGGCTCTACAACACCTACATTGACGACCAATATGTATATGCCGCGCGCTGCTGGAACGGTACGGCATGGGAAGACGAGGAGGTCGTGGTCAGCCCCGGCTCTCCCTACTCCTTCTTCAATGTCGTCGGCGACGGAGAAGACGTTCACGTTGTTCACGGAGCAGGAACAATCTTCTACCAGAAGAGAGCCCACGATGCCGGCTGGAGTCAGCCATTCATGGTCAACTCCAACGCCTCGGGTCACACCTCTATAACTCGGGTGGGTCCGGACCACGTGATCGTCACCTGGCTCGGCCTGTCGAGTAATTCCGTGCAGTTCAGGGAGTTGGCTGAAGGGATCTGGGGCAACGCCGTGATGCTAGTAGATGAATCCACGGACCCGCTGGCCGACCCCGGCAACGGCATCAACATGAACACGATTGTCAATTCATCGGAGCATTTCATACACGCGGTGGCTTACTCTACCGGCGACGCATCGCCCTTCAGGATCAAATTCGCGGCTGTGACCGATTCCAGGCGCGCGGGCGACCCGGAGACCCCGATTGAGCAAGAGCCGCGCACTGCTGGGGGTGCCCCCGCCGGCTTCTCTCTTTCGCAGAACTACCCCAACCCCTTCAACAGCGAGACGGTGATTGGCTTTACGCTGCCCATGGAAGAGGAGGTTGAGCTGTCCCTGTACAATCTGGGCGGCCAGCGCGTCGCGACACTGGCAAGGGGATGGCGTCCGGCCGGGTACCACACCGTGCGCTGGGATGGCCGCGACGATCTGGGACGGGAGTTGGCGAGCGGCGTGTATCTCTACAGAATGGAGCCGGAGTCGCGTTGGACGGGGGCGTGGAAACTACTGCTGCTGCGATGATCCTCGACTCTGCTGGGCGCGTCTGCTTGGCTGGGTGGCGTTCAACGCTCCGCATTGGCAGCATCTAGACGTGTGAGGTGGCGGGTCCGTAAGTTGGTTGCCCGCTAGGTAGAATTAAATAATCATACCTGCGGCAACCGTCTCATTCGTCTGATCATCAATCAACACAAAACTGCCGGTAATGCGATTTCTTTTGTAGCTGTCAGCAATTATTGGTGCTGAGGTGCGCAGTGATATACGGCCGATATCATTGAGCGTAAATTCCAGATCTGCTTCGATCTTATGCAAGGTGTTAATATTTACCTTGTATCGCACTTCTTTTACAATGGCTTTTACTTCTTTGGTCGTATGGCGGAGGATATATTTGCCTCGGGCCGCAAGCGTCTTATCTGCGGAAAACCAACAGATCATTGCTTCAACATCCTGGCGGGGTACAGGTGGGTTGTTCGGCTTAACCAACATGTCGCCGCGCGAAATATCTATTTCATCAACCAGAGTTACCGCTACAGACATGGGGGCATATGCTTCTGCTAATTCGCCGTCTAAAGTATGTATGGCCTTTACTTTACTTTGAAATCCGGACGGTAGAACCGTCACTTCATCTCCGGGTTTAAATACACCGCCGGCAATACGACCGGCAAAACCACGAAAATCATGCCACACATCCGAATGCGGCCGGATAACCCATTGTACCGGCAGGCGAGCGTCAACGTGGTTTGCCTCGGCGCCGATGTATACGGTCTCGAGATAGTAGAGTAGTGTCGGTCCCTCGTACCAGTTCATGTGCTCGGATGGATCGACAATATTATCGCCCAGCAGGGCGCTAACTGGTATAAAGGTTATGTCTATGATGTTATTAAGGCGCGAAGCAAACTTTTTTACATCGCCGACGATGTTATCAAAAATTTCCTGCGACCAATCGGCCAAGTCCATTTTGTTTACGCAGACCACAATGTGCTGGATACGTAATAAATCGGCGATAAAAGCATGGCGACAGGTCTGCTCAATTACGCCCTTGCGTGCATCCACTAGAACAATCGCCAGATTTGCTGTAGAAGCACCGGTTACCATATTGCGGGTATATTGAATATGCCCTGGGGTATCGGCAATGATGAACTTGCGCTTGGGGGTTGCAAAATAGCGGTAGGCTACATCAATGGTAATCCCCTGCTCGCGTTCAGCACGCAACCCGTCGGTCAATAAGGCGAGATTAATATTCTCATCGCCGCGAGCCTTAGAGTTTTGTTCTATGGCTTCAAGCTGGTCTTCAAATATGGCTTTACTATCATATAATAAGCGCCCAATTAGCGTGCTCTTGCCATCATCAACAGAACCGGCAGTAGTAAACCGTAAAAGGTCCATATTGAGATAACCTGCGGTCGTATTTTCGCTCATTTTATCTACTTGCAGAGGGATTGAAGATCTATTTGTAGGAACGGTGGATACCGAATCTGACTTCTTTTGTATACCAACGGAACGAGGGCTAAAAGTAGCCTTCTTTTTTGCGATCTTCCATGGCGGTTTCTGAGCGTTTATCATCGGCGCGGGTGCCGCGCTCAGTTTGTCGGGCCGCAGCCACTTCGGCAATAATAGCCTCTAGGCTGCTGGCGGTCGATAGTGCGGCTCCAGTACATGTTGCATCACCAATGGTGCGGAAGCGAACCGTCATATTCTCTATTTCTTCATCCGCTTGCACCTCAATAAAATCGGTCACTGCCATGATGACCCCTTGCCGCACAATGCAGTCGCGCTGGTGCGAAAAGTAGAGATTGGGCAACTCAATATCTTCGGCTTTGACATATTGCCAAATATCCATTTCGGTCCAATTGCTGAGCGGAAAGATACGGAAGTGCTCACCGTGGTGCTTGCGCCCGTTAAAGATATTCCACAGTTCGGGTCGCTGATTTTTGGGATCCCATTGACCAAAGGCATCACGATGAGAGAAAAAACGTTCTTTTGCCCGCGCTTTTTCTTCATCGCGACGGCCGCCACCGAGTGCAGCATCATACTGACCGGCTTCTAACGCTTCGAGCAGCGCCACCGTCTGTAGGCTATTGCGACTTGCATAAGGGCCTTTTTCTTCGATGACCTTGCCTGTATCAATTGCTTCCTGAACCGATGCAACGATTAAGTCTGCTCCAAGTGTGGCAATAAAGGCATCGCGATACTCTATCGTTTCCGGAAAATTGTGTCCGGTATCGACGTGCATGAGGGGAAATGGCAGCTTTGCCGGCCAAAAAGCTTTTTTGGCCAAATACGCCATCACAATAGAATCTTTGCCACCGGAAAATAACAAGACGGGGGATTCAAACTGAGCTGCAGTTTCACGCAGAATATAAATCGCTTCAGATTCAAGTTGTCTGAGGTGCGTGATTGTATAGTCTTGATACATGGTCTTATGCGATATGGGTTAGTTGCCGGCTTGCCAAATATCCGCGCGAGAGGACATAGCAAGACCTATTGCGCATCGTAAACTTTACGCCAAATAATTAGCAGTAATATACTGCGACTACAATGTAAGTCAAATAGTTGGAGGTGTTTATAACGGAAAAAAGAGCTGGAGCGAGCGACCTAGATCGCTTATTTAAATTTATCTGATCACAAAAAAAGCTAGGGCCATTTGTTACTCCAGCAACAGCCCCAGCTACAAGGGATCTTGAACAACCTACTAAAACGTACGCTAGATATTTTTCTACCGCTTGTTGCACGCCAGTTATGACCGCATCGTCCTCGTGTAGTATCGGGTTGCTAGCGATAGACCGGATGGCTGATGCCAACAATAGGACAGATTCGCCGCTAAATGACCGGGCGCAGCGCCTAGGTATAGTCGCCCCACTCCGATAATTCCACTATCTTTACAGCTTTCCTTCAACAATATGCTTCAGAATATTGTGTTCCAGTTCGAAAGTCTGTCTGTCCTATTCCAACTCTCCAAGCCCAATTAATGCAACAAAACCTGATTTGTGTAGATGAATAGAGATAAAAAAATTCTATTAAAAATGTCGCCTCTTTTTGATACTCTATAGTTATCTATATTTTCAGCGGGATTGTTACGTATTGTACTTCCATAACAGAATCTCTACTTAAATGTTTTCGTCAGAGATTCGTCCGTGGTTCGAGT
>DQLG01000081.1 GCA_015660315.1 Candidatus Latescibacterota bacterium | reverse complement strand
GTCGGCATTGATCGGTTCGTTATTGATTTACACCGGGCTCTACCCGCAGGCGCAGCGCTTTGTATTGTTGTGTATCGGTGCGGTTTGTATGGGCATGACGATGGGCTATACCCCCTTGGGGGGTGTTGACTTTTTTCTCGGCATCGGCGGCGGTTTTGTGCTCTGCGCGATGGCGATAAAGTCGCAGCGGATGGCCAGGGTTGGGTCGGTGTGGATGGGGGTGATGCTCTGTCTGTATAGTTTATTCGATTTTCGTACCGACCTTTGGTATCATGCGGAGCGGACCGACGCGGGGCTTTTGTCGGCTTATTGGGGCCTGGATCCTCTGCAGGTACCCTACCTGGCTTATTTGATTGCTTTGAGCTGGGTCTTGTTGTCGCTATCGTGCATGTATCGGGCGATGCGCGCGTTGGTCTTAAAAAGAAAACCTTGACCTTATGCGTCTGTTGCTTCTGCCATCAGCAAAAGCTATGAAAAACAACACGCACTATATTTTCGTTCCGTCTCTGGCGAGTATCACTAGGGCCAAAGAGGTGGAGTAGGTGAAAACGGTAGATATTGATTTGGACCGGATTGAGGGGGAGGATGGGTTGGTGTTAGGGGTCGGTGGGTATTTCGGTTTAGTGGAGTGGTTTGATACGCTAATTATTAATATTACATAGAATTGCAAGACCTGGGTGATTGGGTGAATCGAGACTGTGAATGGATGACAGGGACAAAAATAAAGAAGAGCTCTCTTGGGAACTAGCAGCCCTCAAGGTGCGGTTGAAAAAACTGGAGTCTATAGAGGCTGAACGTGGTGTGGCTGAGCAAGAGTTGCGTCGGAGCGAAGAGCGTTTTCGCATGGCGGTGGCGGGTTTGGATGAAGGCCTGTTGATCACTGACTTGGACGATGTGGTGCTCTATGTCAATTCGCGTATCAGCGCAATGACCGGCTATGCCCAGGATGAGATGATAGGTCGACCGGCCTATGAGCTTATTCTGCCGTCGGATCAGTGGTCCGATCTCCGGCAACGCAACCAGCAGCGCAGTGAAGGGCGCTCGGATCGCTATGAGATGGAGGCGGTGCGCAAGGACGGCAGCCGGTTTTGGATCGAGAGCAACGCGATGCCCTACCTCAATGGTGCTGGCGAGGTCATCGGCACACTGGGGGCGATAACTGATATAACGCAGCGCAAGGAGGCGGAGCGCCAACTGCAGCAATCGTTGGAGGACAAGGAGGTGTTGCTCAAGGAAATACACCATCGGGTAAAAAATAATCTCCAGGTTATCTCTAGTTTGCTCGACTTGCAGGCGCAGTATTTTCCCGATGACCGGATCCGCGCCGCCTTCACCGATAGCCAAAATCGAATTCAATCGGTGGCGCTGATCCACGAACGGCTCTATAGCTCAACCGATCTGGTGCATATCGATATGCGCGAATACATTCAGGATCTGGTGATGAGCCTGTTTAGCTCCTATGGCGACGATATCAGCGATGTCGCGCTGCAAACCGACATAACCTCGCTAGCGCTCGATGTAGACCAGGCGATGCCCTGCGGTTTTATTGTCAACGAGTTGGTTTCCAATGCGCTGAAATATGCCTTCGCAGATGGGCGCAAGGGCGTGTTGTTTATCGGACTCAGTGGCGGATCTGGCGATAGCGTAGAGATGGTAGTGCGCGATAATGGCGTGGGCTTGCCGCCCGGCTTCGATTATCAGCAGTCTACTTCATTGGGGTTGCGTCTGGTGCATATTTTGGTGCAGCAATTGCGCGGAAAATTGCAGGTGGTGGGCGATGGCGGTGCGGAATTTAAGATATGTTTTGCTATAAAAAAATGAATCAAAATAGAGGAGAGGGTAGGTCCATGAGAATGAGCCGGCTTTTCAGCCAGACCTTGCGTGATATAACCGCCGACGCCGAAGTGGCGAGCCACCAGCTATTGCTGAGGGCGGGTTTTATCCGTCAATTGGCCAGTGGGATCTTTAGCTATTTGCCACTAGGGCATAAAGCCCTGCGCAAGGTGGAGGAGATTATCCGCGGGGAGATGGACGCGATCGGGGGGCAGGAGATTACTATGCCGGTGGTACACCCGGCCGAGATTTGGCAAAAGACCGGTCGCTGGTACGAGGTCGGCTCGGAGATGAGCCGTTTTAAGGATAAGAACGACCGCGATATGGTCCTGGCCATGACGCATGAGGAAGTCGTCGCCGACCTAGTCAGCCGCGAGATTCATTCCTACAAGCAATTGCCGCAGTTGGTTTATCAGCTCCAGACGAAATGGCGCGATGATCCTCGGCCCCGTTCCGGCCTTATCCGGGTCCGCGAGTTCACGATGAAGGACTCCTATAGCCTCGACGCCGATTGGGAAGGCTTGGACAAGCAGTACCGGGTCCACTATCAGAGCTATTTCAATATTTTCAACCGCTGTGGCCTCGATGTGATCGCGGTCAGTTCCGATACCGGGATGATGGGCGGCGAGATGGCGCACGAGTATATGTATTTGACGCCGATCGGCGAAGATACTTTGCTGCTATGTGATGGCTGCGGTTATGCCGCAAATCGCCAGATTGCGACCTTCGCCAAAAAAGCTAATCCGAAAGAAGAGCCCGCTGTGCAGGAGAAGATCGCCACGCCGGATACGGCGACCATTGATGATTTGGCTAGGTTGCTCGAGATGCCTGCCAGTAAGACCGCTAAGGCGGTGTTTATGATGGCGACGCTCGGCAAGGGCGAGGAGAAGGAAGACAAGTTTATCCTCGCCGTTGTGCGCGGTGATATGGAGGTCAACGAGACCAAGTTGGCCAATGCCGTTGGTGCGTTAGAGATGTGGCCGGCGAGTGAGGCGGAGATTCGCGCGGTTGGCTCGGAGCCGGGTTATGGTTCGCCAATCGGAGTCAAGGGGGCGCTGATTATCGTCGATGACGCGGTGGCCTCAGCGACTAATTTGGTCGCCGGTGCCAATGAGCCGGGTTTTCACGTCAAAAATGTGAATTGTGGCCGGGATTACGAGGCCGAGCAAGTCGTCGATATCGCCTCGGCGCGCGAGGGGGATGGTTGCCCGCGCTGCGCCGCAGCGCTAAGGGCGGTACGCGGGGTTGAGACGGGTAATATTTTCCAGCTCGGCACCAAGTTTACCGAGGCGCTGGGCGGTGATTTTCTCGATGCCAATGGCAAGGCGCAGCCGGTAGTGATGGGTTCGTATGGGATCGGTGTCGGGCGGATGTTGGCCTGTATCGCCGAGGAGTACAACGACGACAATGGGCTGGTCTGGCCGATCACCGTCGCACCCTTCCAGGTGCATATCGTATTATTGGCCAAGGGCGAAGGCGAGGCGCAGGACGTGGCGGAAAAACTCTATGGCGAATTGACAGGGCGCGGGCTCGATGTGATCCTGGACGATCGCAAAGATAACCCGGGTGTCAAATTCAAGGACGCCGATCTCATTGGCATGCCGGTGCGGGTGACGGTCGGTGACCGCGGTTTGAAAAACGGGATCGTCGAGTTCAAGTTGCG
Source organism: Candidatus Latescibacterota bacterium (assembly GCA_015660315.1). Classification (GTDB taxonomy): domain Bacteria; phylum Latescibacterota; class UBA2968; order UBA8231; family UBA8231. The sequence continues at coordinate 1,551 of DQLG01000081.1, read as the reverse complement.
CCGGGAAGAGCAGCGGCAGGAGATACCGGTCGAAGACGCGTTCGAGCACGTCGTCGCGGCGGTCGAAGGTTTGTATAATGAGCTGGAAGAGCGGGTTGTCGAAGTGGAATACGAAAAATAAACGGGGCTGGCCGATGGAAATGATACAAGCGCTATTTGTCGAAGGGTATGCCGATCAAGTCAGCTACAAAGCAGGGGATACCGCGCGCTTTCACGTTTCGACTAGCGCAGAATCGTATGCGCTGGAGATTGCGCGTATCGGTGCCGAGCGCGAGGTCGTCTGGCAACAAGACGGATTGTCGGCGGCGGTGTACTCGGTGCCCGAAGACGCTTCTTCGCACGGTTGCAATTGGCCGGTTTCCTGTGAGTTGGCAATACCTGCCGACTGGCAGAGCGGCTATTACGAACTCGTGTTCTGCGCCGAGGACCGCGGTGGTAAGTTTGCCCAGCGCGGTCGCCGCACGGCCGAAAGCCAGGGCCTTTTTATCGTACGGCCGTCGGGGCCGATTGATAAAAAAATTCTTCTGCAATTGGCCACCAACACCTACGCCGCCTATAACAACTGGGGTGGTTATAGCCTCTATGGTTATCACGGTCGCGGCGGTTTGCAGGGGCATCGCGTTTCTTTTGATCGGCCGATGGAAGGGCTCTTTGATCGCTGGGAGCGCGATTTCGTCGCTTGGGCCGAAGCGGCGGGTTATGCCATAGACTACTGCGCCAATTCCGATCTCGAATTTTATCCTGAGCTATTGGATAATTATAGTTTAGTACTGAGTGTTGGGCACGACGAGTATTGGTCGGGGCCGATGCGCGATTCTCTCGAAGCCCGTATCGCAGGTGGGGGGAATGCCGCTTTTTTCAGTGGCAATTCCGTCTGCTGGCAGGTCCGTAGCGAGGAGGCGGGGCGGGCGCTTACTTGCTGGAAGCAGCTCTTCAATATGGACCCAGCGTACGCGGCGGGCGATTATGCGAAGCTGTCTACTTTGTGGAGTCACCATTTGCTCGACCGGCCCGAAAACCAATTGACCGGTGTTGGTTTTCTCTATGGGGGCTATCATTTGAGCCACGGGCAATATATGGATGGCTCAGGCGCTTTTGAGGTGCATAGACCTGAGCATTGGATTTTTGCAGGTACGGGTTTAAAGCAGGGCGAGGAATTTGGCGGCGAGCATACGGTTGTCGGTTATGAGTGCGACGGCTGTGAGTTTACGATGGAAGGCGGGTTGCCGGTGCCGGTAGGTAGTCATGGGACGCCGAAGGATTTCACTATTCTGTCAACGGGCTCGGCGCGCTGGCACCCCGATGACAGCGTATGGTATGAGCGCTGGGAGCACGGCCGGGAAGGCGCGGCGGTGATGGGGGTTTATACAAGAGGTGGCACGGTGTTCACGGCGGGGACGACGGATTGGCCGCACGGGCTTAAAGGCGACGAGCAGGTCGTGCGCATCACGCGGAACGTGCTGGACCGTTTGGGGCAGTAAAATGGATCTTCCCTATAGTATTGGGCTTTGCCCGGAGTGATTGCACCGAAGCCAGGCTGCTGCCACATTT
>DQLG01000763.1 GCA_015660315.1 Candidatus Latescibacterota bacterium | reverse complement strand
GCCGGGGCCCCACTCGCCTTTGCTGAATTCGACGGGAATGCCGCTTTGGCCCATATGGCGGCGGACACTGGCGTTGATACTTTCTTCTTTTGTGCCCTGGAACATATGGTAATCTTCGAGGTACCAGCCGATTGTTTCGAGGTTTTCGTAGTTTTTTTCGCGCGCGCTTTCGTAGGAATCCTTGAAGAGAAAGTATTCGAGCTCGGAGCCGCCCTTGGCGGTGTAGCCGAGTGCGGCTAGGTGCTCGATTTGGGTCTTGAGCAGGGTGCGTGGGGCGATGGGGATGGGCTGGTGGTCTCCGTCGGTTTGCAGGTCGCAGACGACGAGGGCGGAACGGTCGAGCCAAGTAATTTGGCGCAGGGTCGCGAAGTCGGGCACGCAGTGGATATCGCCATAGCCTTTGGCCCAATTGGCGAAGGGATAACCTTCGACGACATCCATTTCCATGTCGACGGTCAATAAATAGTCGCAGACATGCATGCCGCCGTCGGCGGTCTGGTCGAGGAAGAAGTCGCCGGTGATGCGTTTGCCGATTAGGCGGCCGTAGAGGTCGGGGAATACGGCGAGGATCGTTTCTATCTCACCGGAGTGGATTTTAGCTTGCAGGGCTTTAAGGGTGAGCATGCCTTTAGGCGGTGAAGCGGTCATGGACAGGTCCTTGGGGGGTGGCGCGTAAGCTATGGGTGGACGGGTTGCCCGAGAGTATCCCTTCGCTCATTCTCGCCCGACATTCCTGTCGGGCTCCGAGGGGTTATGCCCTACGCCGCTATCCTGCCGCTTCGGCAATAACAAGCCGCTCACGGGGAAACTCTCGGGCAACCCTGCGGCAATTTTGTAGAATGCGCTTGTCCTGTTGTATTGGGATACTATAAGTGCAGTCACAAAACCATACGACAATATGACAGATCGAGCGTCAGCACTTATCTCATGGGATTTAGGGGATATCGCACATTTTATTTAAAAAAGTGCTCCATGTTTGATGTCAGGTTTATCTGATTATCTGTTGGATTTATAAATAATGTGTAGAGGAAGGAAGTTTACTAAGGGGGGTTAGGGGGCGCAAGCGGTGTGTTGACAGAGGGGAGGGTTTTGGGTTTTCTAAGCAGTGCTTTTAAAAAGCACTGCTTGGGTGGCTTGAGACTCATCTCATTTCCCCCAGGCAGTGTTTGGCGGAGGGGGTGGTCACCGGGTTCAGCCTTGCAGCCTTGCAGCCTTGCAGCCTCGCAGCCTCGCAGCCTTGCAGTCCGCAGCTCCGCAACTCCACATCTACCGCCAGTAATTTTAAAAAAGACACTTCTAAGACGCGGTTATTCACAGAAATGAGAGCAGATGGAACGCGATACAGCTTTTGAGATGGCGGCGTCCAATATTCGCTTTGGGCAGGGCATTACCAGGGAAGTGGGGATGGACCTGAAGGATCGCGGCTTAAAGCGGGTGATGGTGCTGACGGATGCGAAGTTGAGGGAGCAGTCGTCGGTGCAGACGGCATTGGCGGCGATCGAGGCGGAGGGGGTGGAATACGCGCTTTTTGACGCCGTGCGGGTCGAGCCGACGGATGGCTCGTTTAAGGAGTCTATTGAGTTTGCGCAGGCGGGCGATTTCGATGGCTTTGTCGCGGTCGGCGGAGGCTCGGTGATGGATACGGCGAAGGCGGCGAATCTGTATACGAGCTATCCGGCGGATTTTCTCGACTATGTCAATGCGCCGATCGGCAGAGGGTTGCCGGTACCTGGGCCGCTCAAACCGTTAATCGCGGTGCCGACGACGGCGGGCACAGGCAGCGAGACGACGGGGGTGGCGATTTTTGACCTGGTGGAGATGCAGGCCAAGACCGGGATCGCGCATCGCTATTTGAAGCCAACTTTGGGCATCGTCGATCCAGACAATACGCGGTCGATGCCGCCGCAGGTGGCAGCTTCGACGGGGTTAGATGTGCTCTCGCACGCGCTGGAATCCTATACAGCGATTCCCTTTGACCAACGGCCGCGCCCCGAGCGGCCGCAGTTGCGTCCGGCCTATCAGGGTTCGAATCCGATCAGTGATCTATGGTCGTTGCAAGCCTTGAAGCTGATGGCGGAGTTCTTGCCTCGGGCGGTGGCTGATCCGGGCGATGACGAGGCGCGCGGGCAAATGAGTCTGGCGGCGGCGTTGGCGGGCATCGGTTTTGGCAATGCGGGCGTGCACTTGCCGCACGGTATGTCGTATCCGGTAGCGGGTATGGTCAAAAGCTATGTGCCCGATGGCTACGATATAGACTATCCGCTAGTGCCGCACGGTATCGCGGTGATTGTCAACGCGCCGGCAGCCTTTCGCTTTACGGCTTCGGCCTGTGCCGACCGGCATTTGCGCGCGGCAGGGGTGTTGGGGGCAGATATCAGCGGGGCGAAGGAGGCGGATGCGGGGGCGGTGTTGGCCGATCGCATTATCGAACTAATGCGCGAATTGAAGATACCTAATGGTTTAGGCGCTTTAGGCTATGGCAGTGAGCATATTCCGGGTTTGGTCGAGGCTACTCTGCCGCAGCATCGGGTGACCAAGCTCTCGCCGAGGGAAGCCAAGGCGGAGGATTTGACGGCGATTTTCGAAGACGCGTTGAGCTATTGGTAGGAATCTGTTGAGCTAATCGGCGGCCACTTGCAAACAGAGCGTCGCCCAGTTTTGATAACAGAGCCGGCCATTGGTCTGCAAGGCGTGCAGGTATTGCGCCCTATCGGCCTTTATTTGTTCGCCGTCGAGTTTTTCTTCGCGCAGTTCGTCATCAAAGGCTTTGACCATATCGCCGATGATTTTCTCCGTCGCTTCCATGTGAAACAAGACGCCGTAGGTCGCGCTATCGTAGGCGAAAGCCTGGCAGGCGGTCTGGGCAGAGGAGGCCAGCGAGGTGGCGCCTTTGGGCAGGTCGAATATATCGCCGTGCCAGTGATAGCCCATAAAGGAAGGTTCCATCGCGTGCATCAGCGGGTCTTCGTCGGCGGCCGAGGTGAGCTCGACGGGGTGCCAACCGATTTCTTTTTTTGCGCCGCGCGTGACCGACGCGCCCAACGTGGCGGCGACGATCTGGCTGCCCAAGCAGATGCCGAGCACGGGCTTTTGCTCTTTGAGCGCCTGGTCGATAAGCCGCATGGCGTCGGTAATAAAGGGGTAGCGATTGTGCTCGTAGACGCTCATCGGGCCGCCTAAGACCACCAAGCCGACGGCACTTCCCATATAGCGCGGGACTTCTTCACCGGCGAAGGTGCGCACATAGGCGGGTTCGAGACCGTAGTTTTGCAAGATCTGACCAATGATGCCGAGATTCTCCGGCGGAGCATTCTGCAATACCCATATTTTGGCTATAGTTAGGTCGTTTCTCCGATTAGCACGGGTTCGCGTTCGAGGCGAATGTAGAAGGTTTTTTCGACGGCGTTTTGTATCTCGCCTGCTAAG
>DQLG01000603.1 GCA_015660315.1 Candidatus Latescibacterota bacterium | reverse complement strand
CGGAGAGGGCGAGATGTCGCTGCGCAGCCATCCTGCTGAGATCCCGAGCATATAAAGAGCGAGGTGCAAGACCGGCTCGCCAGCGCTGGGGTGGAAGTCATCAAAGCACGGATTACGCATTTGGCCTATGCGCCTGAAAGCGACGACGAGTTGCGTAGTATTAACGCGCAGATTGAGTTCGTACTGCGCAAAGCGCTGAAGGATTCCAACAGATTGAAGAAGAAGCCGCAGGAATCCTATTGATCTTATTTTTAAACATCCTAAGATAAAGGTCTACTATTATCGGCGGGAGGTGCATAGGAGTGCCTCTCGCTTTTGTTGGCTGTCATAAATTTCATTATAATTAGACAAATTATAGAGCGATTATTTTATATCGCGTCCTTCATATCTCATGCACTGATCGGAGATCTCTCCATGCATTTGCACTGGATCGACTGGGCCGTCGTGGCCTCGGTGATCGTCTTTTTCACCGTCCTGGCCACTGCTACCCGCAAATACACCCAGTCCACCAGCGATTTTCTGGCGGCCAATCGCCTGGCGGGCCGCTATCTGCTGACCTTGGCCGAGGGGATCGCCGGGTTGGGCGCGGTGTCGGTTATCGCGCGTTTTCAACTGGTCTATAAGGCCGGCTTCGCGCCCAACTGGTGGGAGCAGATGCAGGCGCCGATCGCATTGATTCTGATGTTGACCGGTTGGGTCGTCTATCGCTTCCGCGAGACGCGCTCGCTGACCCTGGCGCAGTTTTTCGAGATGCGCTACGGGCGTAATTTCCGCATCTACGCGGCGACGATCTGCTGGATTTCAGGCATTATCAACTTTGGCATTTTTCCGGCGGTGGGCGCGAACTTCTTTATCCACTATTGCGGTCTGCCGACTACCTATGATTTTTTAGGTATGGGCTTGTCGACTTATCATTCGCTTTTGATCGCTTTGGTCGGCTTGTCGATGTATTACACTTTTGCCGGCGGCCAGATCGCAGTGCTGGTGACCGATTTTTTCCAGTCTTTCTTCGTCAATATCGTGCTGGTGGCGATTCTGGCCCTGTTAATCATAAAATTTCCGTTGTCGCAGGTCTTCGAGGGACTGCAGTATTCGGAGGAAGGCAAGTCGCTGTTAGACCCCTTCGATACGGGCGATGTCGAGGGTTTCAATCCCTGGTATTTTATGATCGGCCTTTTTGGTATGATCCTCAACCGGATGGCTTGGCAAGGTTCACAGGCCTATCACGTCTCGGCCAAGTCGCCGCATGAGGCCAAGATGGCGGGGGTGTTGGGATCCTTTCGCGGTTGGGCGCTTTTGTGGGGATTTACAATGCTGCCGCTCGTAGCGTATATGATCATGCACCATCCTGATTATACCGATTGGGCCAAGCAGATCAACGCGCAACTGGCCTTGATCCCGGATGAGCAGGTGCGCGACCAGATGGTAACGCCGCTGACGATGACGCTCTATATGCCGGTCGGGTTGATGGGGGCTTTCGCGGCGGTAATGTTCGCCGCCTTTATTACCACCCACGATACCTATTTACATTCGTGGGGCAGTATTTTCGTGCAAGATATATATCTGCCCTGGCGCGGCAAGGAAATCGAACCGCAAGCGCATTTGCGGCTGTTGCGCTATTCGATTTTTGGCGTAGCGGTTTTTATCGTCCTTTTCAGCTCGTTTTATAGCCAGACGCAGGATATTCTGCTGTTCTTTGCACTCACTGGTGCGTTTTGGTTGGGGGGTGCCGGTGTAGTGATCGTCGGCGGGCTGTATACCAGTTGGGGCACGACGAGAGGAGCGTTCGCGGCGTTGACCAGCGGCACGACCCTGGCGACTACGGGAATGTTGCTGGAGCATTTTTGCGAGGATTGGTTCGGGGTCGATTTTCCGCTGACGGGTCAGGAGGTCTACTTCTACGCGATGTTGGTGGCGGCGTCCATGTATGTGCTCTTTTCCAAACTGGGTCCCCGTACGGTCTGCAACGTCGACAAGCTCTTGCACCGCGGCGAGTATGTGGTCAAATCGGATCATGAGGCCACCGGTGGTGTGGCGGTCGCCAAGCAGAAATGGAATTGGCAGACCGCGTTGGGCATTACCGAGGAATTCTCGCGCGGCGACAAGATTATCTACGGCATCACTATCGGCAAGGCGATCCTTTTCTTTGGGTTGTGGATCGGGATGACGATTGCGGTCTACACCGTGGGCGTCTCAAAAGAAGGTTGGGCGACCTATCACTACTATGTCAACGCGATGTTCTTTATCGCGACTTCGTTTATCGTGATGGTCTGGCTTTCGATCGGCGGTATTCGCGATCTGTTCCGGCTTTATCGCGACCTGCAGACTGTGCAGCGGGATCTCGCCGATGATGGCACGGTACGCGACCACGACTATCAGTTGAAGGACAGAGAAGCGACGAGTTGAAATAAGTGGAGGTAATATCCCCTGCTTGTTAGATAACAAGTAAAAAGCCCTATTGGCGCAAAGGCCAATAGGGCTTTTAGTTGCATTTTTTTAGCAGAATTGTCGATGCTTGGCGAAGTTGTCTCCGGTTTATTTATCGCTGATAGGCCAGCTGATTAAACAGATTTTTAATCCGTCATATTCGCGTATTCCTCACGTCCTCTACGAAAGAGTTCCCGCACATCCTCGCGTTGCTGATCGTTATTATAGCGGCCATAACTGTCGATCCACTTGAGCGATTCGTCGATTGAGTCGAGAAAGAAACGAGCGGATCCTTGGCGCTGAACGGAGGGCCTACCGCAACGGAAATACACCGGGCTGGAATGCGCGTAAATCGCCTGGTCGAAGCTGTCGCGCGAATCGCCCCAGAGCCGGACAGCTACCCAGCCGTCATGCTCGGTATTGAAGCCGTGGCGCATTTCGCCTTCGCGCCGGCCTTCGCGCCATTGCCAGCGTTGGACCACTTGGCCGTCGACGACGAGTTCGGCACGTTCGATGGGGTAGTAGGAGCTGAAGGTGATTTGTGCTTCGAGTGCTTTGTCGCCACTGAATTCGACGGTGGCGCCCATCGGCTGCTCGTTGAGCTTGAGGTCGACCGCGGGGCCATTAGTGATAAAAGTCCTTCCCGCTTTCATGCCTTCTATCCAACTCGCGTAGGAAAAATCGTTCTCGGTCTGCACGTAGACGCGGTTATTGGAGCAGACGAACCAGTCCGTCCCGGTAGAGACTGGCAGGTGTAAGCCGCAATCGAGCAGTTTGTACCACAGGTCGTATTCGGGATCCATCCAGAAGGGGTCGAAGAGGTTGAAGGCGTCGAGCTTGCCCAAGGCCGCGGCTATTGGCGCTTCCATGCCGCGGCCATTATGGCACCAGATCACGATGCCGCCTTGGTCGCGGGCCTCATCGCAGCAGAAGCACAGCGGTGGGTAGTCGGGGTCGAACTGTCCGGAGAGGGTGTGGCCGCGGCTGACCGGTTGTACTAAGTTGCGGATGTTGAGGAACATCACGTGGCCGTAACCGAAGCCCCAGGGTGAGTTGTCGCCGTAGTGACGGTTTTCCTCGCCGATGTCGAGCACGTGGTGAGCTGTTTTGAACTCGTTCATCACCCCGATGGGGTATTTGTTGGAGGCGTAGGGTTGTTGGCGGCGGTCGAGCACGCTGACGCAGGTGACATTGTAGCCTTCGACGCTGCAATCGACGCCGAGGCGGCGATCGGGTTGTTTTTCGTTCT
>DQLG01000703.1 GCA_015660315.1 Candidatus Latescibacterota bacterium | reverse complement strand
TGTTGTTGGCTGGGATTGGACTAATCCAGATGCGCCCTGGGGGGTTTGTGGTCCGGCAACCTTTGGCTTTTCCGCAAGTCATTGTGGTCGATGGGATATGGGATGAGGTACTATGGTGCGTACTATTAGGGGCTTTAGTCGGGCTTGTGGTAGATTTATCAACCCGTGATGTGCGCAGGGAGCATTTGTACTATTGGATCGGATCGGGATTATTAATGGGGTGCGGTATTGCTCAGGTGTTGGGATTGGAGCCTCTTTGGGTGGGTGGGATTGCTGGTATCTGGCTAATTAATGCGACGTTGCGACGTCTCGATTTACTGCGAGTACTGGAACAGGGCCAAGGGCTGATGCGGACTATATTACCCGCAGTAATGGGCTGGGGATTGGGGGGGGCGCTAAAGGGCGGATTTGATTGGATTTTTGCTGCTTGGATTTTATCTATCCTGGTTGTTGTCGTACCTGCACTGCGGTTGGGGGTATGGCACGGGCTTGGGCGATTCCTCGATCGGTCTGTATTGCGGCGGACGGGAATAGAGGTAAGGAGATTGTTGGAATTTGACGATCTATCCCTGGTAGTGGGCTTGGGGATGGCAGCACTTTTGCCGGCAGAGCAGGCAGCAGCGCTCTTGGCCGCCGTTTTACTGGGCCAGTGGTTCTTGCATTTAATTGCCGTACTTGCAGCTGAGAAACTCGCTCGCTTAACAGGCTAGTCCGGCAGATTAGAAATTCAGATTGTAAAAGGCGTCCCGCTGGGGGTAAAGCGCTTGTTGAGCTAGGTCTTCTTCGATGCGCAATAGCTGGTTGTATTTGGCGACTCGGTCTGTTCGCGAAGCTGAACCTGTCTTGATCTGCCCAGCATTGGTGGCGACGGCAATATCGGCGATGGTTGTATCTTCTGTTTCACCAGAACGGTGGGAGATAACCGCGGTATAACCAGCCTTTTTGGCCATTTCGATGGCTGCTAGGGTTTCGCTAAGTGTGCCTATCTGATTGACTTTTATAAGGATGGAGTTGGCAATACCCTCTTTTATCCCACGTTGCAAGCGCTCGGTATTGGTCACGAAGAGATCGTCGCCGACCAACTGCACTTTGTCGGCCAATTGCGCGGTTAGCTTTGCCCAGCCGTCCCAGTCATTTTCGTCGATGCCATCTTCGATGGATACGATGGGGTAGCGCGCAGCCAAATCGGCGTAAAAATCGACCATGTCTTCGGCGTTGCGATGTTGACCATCGGACCAGTGAAAGGTGTATTTTCCATCGGCGTAGAGTTCGCTTGAAGCAGCGTCAAGCGCTAAGAGTATATCGTCGCCGGGTTGGTAGCCTGCGCGTTGGGTGGCTTCGACGATAACATCCAATGCCTCATCGTTCGATCCTAGATTGGGGGCAAAACCCCCTTCGTCGCCGACCGCGGTATTGAGTTTTTTGTCCTTGAGAACGGCCTTGAGATGATGAAAGATCTCTGCGCCCATGCGTAACGCTTCGCTAAAAGATTCGGCGCCAACCGGCATAATCATAAATTCTTGCAAATCGACATTGTTGTCGGAATGCGCACCGCCATTTAGGATATTCATCATGGGAACGGGCAGCATATGGGCGGCGGGGCCTCCGAGATAGCGATAGAGCGGTAAGCCACAGGAGAGTGCAGCTGCTTTGGCGGTGGCCAGTGAAACGCCAAGTATGGCATTGGCGCCGAGTCGGGCCTTGTTGGGGGTGCCGTCGAGGTTGATCATCGCTTGGTCGATAAGGCCTTGATCGGTGGGGTCAAAACCCTTCAGCGCCGGGGCTATTTCTTTATGCACATTGGCCACGGCCTGAGAGGTGCCCTTGCCGAGATAGCGCGCTTTGTCTTCATCGCGTAATTCAGCTGCTTCATGTTCACCAGTTGAAGCTCCCGAGGGAACTGCTGCACGACCGATGTGGCCATTTTCGAGTACGACATCGACTTCTACGGTGGGATTGCCACGCGAGTCGAGGATTTCGCGGGCGTGAATTGCAGTGATATTTGACATGGGAGATACCGACTTTCGATCTATGGATGAACAATTGCGTAAGCGCTTAAAGTACATGCCCTTGGGGATGCTGTCAAGATGGGTTCTGGCCCTTTGGCTGGGGCTTTTAGGCGGGGAAATCGCTGCAGACTCATCGGTAAATGTTCCTTTGCAACACTCGGTTTATCGCTATGTCGAGCGTCTGGAAGCCAGGGGTTTAATAAATGGCATTGGTGATGGGATTAAACCCTATAGTCGCAAAGAGGTAGTGGATATTGTTAACCTGATTCATCATAGTTTCCGAACCACTCTTTCGCCTATTGAGTTGGGTGAACTTGCGTTATTGCGCAGCGAATTTCTTATTGTTGGCAAAGGCGACAATAAAGGAGACGGGAAGGCCGTTGTTGGTGGAGGGCATAGCGGGCGCGAGCAATGGCAATATCACGCTGATGAGGGGGCGATATTCGTCGATTTACTGGCAAGGCAACAAAGCGATCGTTTTAGCGGTAGAGGGCGTTTGCAGGCGGAGGAGGTCTTCCGTAACCAAGTCGGAGGTATTATTCGTGGCGATATCGGTAACAAGGTCGGATTTCGCCTTGCATTTGCCCAGATTCGGGAACGGGGCCCCCGCGATTATACTTTTCGCCAAAACGTCTACGAACGGCGTTTGGAATTGCCGCAACTCAAGGGCAATTTAGCCGACTTTCACGAGGGCACGGCCTATCTCAGTTTTGCAGCTGGGCCGGTAGATGTGCAAGTGGGGAAAGATGAAGTCAACTGGGGACCGGCTCCTGGGCAGAATTTGGGGCTGAGCAATAATGCGCCTTCTTTTAATATGATTCGCTTAAAATCGCGCTTGGGCGCTTTTAAGCTTATTAGCATTACAGCCGAACTACGACCTTGCCCGGATCGCCCCGACTCGCCTCTGTGTCGAGGATTGGCCGATTCTACCGCAACCTATATCACAAATCGCATTAGTCGCCCCCTGGATCGGGAGAAATACCTATCGGCGCATCGGTTTGAAGTCGCCCTGGCGCCCTGGTTGGATTTCGGTTTCCAGGAAGTAGTGATCTACGGCGACCGGGGCCCGGAGTTGAGTTATGTCAACCCATTGATGTTCTATTGGGCAGCACAAAGCTATTTAGGGGACAAGGATAATGTCATGATGGGGCTGGATTTTGATATCCACCCCGGCAATGGACAGCGTTATTATTTGGCTTATGTCGTTGACGATTTGAAGAAGGCCGGGGTTTTTTCAAATGATTTTGCCAATAAATTCTCCTTGCAAACCGGGATGTTGTGGGTTGACCCACTGAGGCTTGCTGATGCTGAATTTAGAGCCGAATACTTGCGGATCGAGCCGTGGATTTATTCGCACAAATTCCCGATCAATACTTTCCGTCATTTTGATGCCCCACTTGGCCATAGCCTGGGCCCAAACAGCGATCAATGGCAGTTCAGTTTGAGCAAGCGATTGAATCGCGACATAGCCTTTAATATTGGATTGGAGCGCAGTCGTCACGGCGATAATGTATTGAACGAAGATGGCAGTATACGCAACGTCGGAGGCGATATGCATTATGGCTGGCGGCCGGGTGACGAAAGGGAATCGAAAAAATTTCTCGATGGACAACTTATAAAGCGGACTACGGTAAGGGCGGAGATGAGTTGGCGGATCTTGCCTGACCTGGAGATGGAAGTCGAGTATACTCAGCAATGGGGCAAGGGCGTGCCCTTACCACCCGCTTGGGGTAGCGGCACGCCCTTAGCTTGGCGAACCGGTTATGGTGACGGGCGTGAGCAGCATCTGCGCTTTGATCTGCGTTATAATTATTTCTAATTTATAAAGGCGCAGTAGATGGATCTGTTGTGGTGGGCTTTACTCTTGAGCGGCGGTATCTATTTTGCCGGTGTATTGTGGTTGTGGAAGGGGTTGGGCCTGCCGAGGCCGGAGACGGTTGAAGCACTTCCTTCTGTTAGTGTTATTGTTGCAGCGCGCGATGAGCAGCAGGCTTTGCCTGGATGTTTGCAGGCGTTGCAAGGGCAAGACTACCAAGGTCCTTTTGAAGTTGTCGTGGTGGACGACCGTTCGCGGGACGGGACTTGGCGGGTAATATTGGAAAAAGTAGCGGTATGGTCAGATTTAAAGGGCATACGGGCGCATGCTGAATTGCGATTTAAATGCCCCAAAAAAAGTGCGTTGGCTCAGGGCATTGAGGCGAGCTCGGGGGATATATTGCTCTTTACCGATGCGGATTGCCAACCACCGGTTGCCTGGGTGTCGTCGATGGTAGCACATTTTGCCCCAGGTGTGGGTTTTGTCGCCGGTTATGCGCGTCCAGATCCGGTGACAGGTTTTGTGGCTAAGCTTCTAGCGGTTGACAATATTGCAGTTGGTGCGCTTGGGGCGGGCAGTGTCGCGATGGGGAGTCCATTTTCTTGTACCGGCCGCAATCTGGGTTATCGTCGTGAAGTATACGACTCGGTGGGGGGATTTTCCCGTATTGGGCATCTAATCGGGGGGGATGATGTCTATTTTATGCGCCTGGTGGCGGCCGTTGGCGGTTGGCAAATGGTTTTTAATCGAGCACTTGCTGTGCTCTCTGCTCCACCCGCGACTAAGATGGGCGATATTGTTCAGCAAAAGATCCGTCATGCCGCGAAGGGAGGGCATTATCGGGGGGGGCGCTCTATTTGGCAATCGCGGTTTATTTATTTCATTTTTTTCTCGCCTGCGCTCTGCTGCAAATGATCTGGACGGGTGAGTTGGAGATTGCGGTGATGGCGTTGTGGTCTATGCGCTGGGGGGTTGATCTAATGCTGCTATGGCGGATGGCTATGAAGACGGAGCG
>DQLG01000730.1 GCA_015660315.1 Candidatus Latescibacterota bacterium | reverse complement strand
TTGTAAAATAGGCCGACAGTACAACGATCTGTGTCACGGCGAACATTTGCTGTGGGTGGAAGATGTACGCGCGGATGCGTGGTGCCGGAAAAGGACTGGCCGGAGTAGAGGGAAAGTACTGCGGCGTGAGTTTCGATGTATTGGGAGGTATTCTGGTCTTTGTGCCGACACGGCGCGAGCGGGTTTAAAGAATCGGTGCAGGCATGTTGCTTAAGGATGGTTGCGTTGAACTTGCAAAAGTAATAGTACGAATGCCATAAAAGAAAAGCCGAAATCGAGTGGCAGCCCGATTCCGGCCACGATCCGAGGATCGTATGAACCACCCCAAACCGGTCAGGAAAGGAGGATTCTGTTATATGAGTTTATTCACTTTCGTCGTTTAGCGCAAGTCTTAGGCCGTTAATTTGCGATCTGTTGCTAATAGTCAAAATCGAATGGCAGCTCGATTCTGGCGTTGATCCGAGGAGCGTATGAACCACCCCAAACCGGTCAGGAGAGGAGAATTTTTCGTTTCCCGAATTCAACGCATCAAGTTGTACCAGCGGTGTAATATCGAGCGATCGGAGAGCCTGATACACCTTTAGAAGTTGAATCCACAATCGCTTCCCGCAGCTAGATAAGCCAATGCAAGGTTGAACCAAGCAATACTAGTATCGTCCTTGCCGAGGGCATCGCGATACAATGTTATTGCTTCCTCATAATGGCCTTCGCGATAGAGAAGCCAGCCTAGGTTGACTATAGCAGTCGTATTGGATTCATCCGCTTTGATCGCCTGTTGGTAGGCTGTTTTGCTCAATTGGCTAGCGTTCAGGCGATATAAATCCATCCCTATTCGCGTATATGTCTCGCTATTAGCGCCTTCTAATGGCTTTGATAACCGGAGGGCCATCAGGGAATGATCGGTCTCAGTCATCGCGCCTTGTGCTATAAGCGTTTGAGTATAAAGCAAGGCTAAATCGGTCTTTACATAGGCTGCTAACATCAGTGAAGAACCAGCCGAAGCCAGATAGAGATAGCGCGATCCGGTATTCGCGAGCGTTGCTGGGAGGAAGCGCAACGCTCGCGATGAGCATCCTCCCGGCGCCGAGATGGACCAGATGAACGCGTCGCGCTAGGAGCCAACGCGAGGACAGCAATAAGGCAAATCCCAACCATGACATCCAGGCGGGGCTGAGGTGGGGACGGGATGGGCAGGGAGTGGGCCATGCCGATAAGACGACCGAGGAAATAGATCAGTGCATAGGCCATCTCCATTGCGTTGCTAAGAAAGTTCACGGAAAAGAGAGTCGAAACGGCTCGTTGCGTTGATGTTTCGGTGGGGGTGAGTTGGGTTGTCAGGGCGACAAAGGGCAATGTGAAAGCGGCGATGGGCAAGACCATCAGTGTAGCTATATGGGTCAATACACCGGCGAGCAATACACCAGCATAAAACCAACGCCATTTGTGCGCGGCGTCGGTTTTGGCTGAGTGCGTATAACACCAGATGGCGAGCCAGGTCCATATGGCGGCCAGCGGATAGCCGAGTGCCGAAATGTGGTGAACGGCCTGATAGTGGGAGACATTGACCAGGAAGAGCAGGCCGGTAGCTAGGGCAACGGACGGGGAGATATCGAGTCGATAACAGAGCCAGGCCAATAGCAGACTGGCGATCGTATGCAACGCGACGACGAAATAGTGGAACGCTGCTATATTGGCTCCCCACACCGCAAAACCGAGCCATTTTATCAGTTCGGCCAGTGGGCGTCCAGTGGCTTGTTCTCTGTGCTCGGAAAAGAAAAAAGAGAAATCGCTCGCTATAGCTTGGTGGTCTCGGAGCATCTCAGCGTCGTGCAGATCGAGGTCGAGATGGCCTAGCGGCGCGAAACCTACGACGGTCAATACCAGCAGACAGGCTACATAGAGCGCTGTAACGCGTTGGCAATGCCTAACAAGCATTGCTGTTCGGGTTCTCGGTCATGTCGAGATGGCCTACTCTGCCTCTTCCCATTCTTCGGCTTCGGCGAAACGATAACCGACACCCCACACCGTCTGGATAAAACGCGGCTTGGCCGGGTCGCGCTCGATTTTGGCGCGCAATCTATTAATATGGGAGTTGACGGTGTGGCGGTAACCCTCGGAGTGATAACCCCAGACTTGTTCGAGCAATTGCTCGCGACTATAGACGCGTCCCGGGCGGGAGGCGAAGAGGGCTAATAGTTCGAATTCCTTCGCGGTCAGGTCGAGGCGTTGGTCACCGAGGCTGACCTTGCGTTTGTCGAGGTCTATTTCGAGGTTGGCGCAGAGAATGTTTTCGCGTTCGGGAGTGTCTTCCTCTTCGGGGTTGGCGCGGCGCAAGAGTGCTTTGACGCGGGCGACCAACTCGCGGATGCCGAAAGGTTTGGTGACGTAGTCGTCGGCGCCCAGTTCGAGGCCGAGAACTTTGTCGAGTTCCTCGCTGCGGGCGGTGAGCATCAGCACCGGCAGGGCTGAGCCTTCGGCGCGCAGGCGCTTGCAGACTTCGAGGCCGTCGAGGCGCGGCAACATCACGTCGAGGATGACGAGCTGGTGTGATCCGGAGAGTGCTCGCTCCAGACCACGCTGGCCGTCGGCGACGTGTTCGGTAGCATAGCCTTGGTCGTTGAGGTGCAGGGTGATGAGTTCAGCTAGGCTAGTGTCGTCTTCGACGATAAGGATTTCTTCGCGCATCGTTAGCCGGGTCCTATCTGGCCTTCTTCGAGCATCGTGACCAGGGCCGAATCGTCGGTGTCGAGGGGGAGTCGGATGCGGCCGCGTCGACGGCTCGATTCATAGGTGGCGAAGATCAGCTCGGTGGCTTGCAGCGCCTTGCGCCCGGAGAGACACGGTTCTTCACCGCTTTCGAGGCAGGCGATAAGGTCGAGTACGGAGAGCACGGTGTCGCCGCCCGGCGGCACGACGGATTCGAGATCCTCGTCGCTAAAGTCCTGCCAACCCGCGCCCTGGCGCAATATTCGTACAGGGGGCCGATCTGGTCCGCCGACTTCGATAACGCCCTCGCTGCCGACTAGGCGGTTACGTGGGCCTTGCAGCGAGGTGCCGCCGGTGGCCAGCAGGCCTTCGACGCCGTTTTGCCAGCGGATCCAGGATAGGCCGCTGGTCTCTAGAGGCACGCCGAAGACTTTGGTTTCATTTTCGACGTCGATCTGGCCGATAACCCATTCGGCGGGTATTTCGTTGTTGTAATAGAAGAACATATCGAACCAGTGCGTGCCCCAATCGAAGAGGTTGGAGCAGGTGCCTTCGAGGCGCTGGAGTTGGCCTATTGCGCCGGAGTCGAGCAGTTGTTTGGCCTTGACGAAGGAAGAGCCGAAACGGCGCTGGTGGCAGAAGGTGATCAGGACGTCATTGTCGACGCAGGCCTGGTAGAGTGCTTTGGCGTCGCCCCAGTTACTGGCCATCGGTTTTTCGCAGTGGATGGCTTTAATCTTGCTTTGCGCGGCGGCTTCGACCATTTCGCGGTGCTGGCCGGTCCAGGTGCAGACGCTGACGAAGTCCAGGTCTTCTTTGGCGAGCATCTCGCGATAATCGTCGTAGGAAG
The DNA here is from genome assembly GCA_015660315.1 of Candidatus Latescibacterota bacterium. Classification (GTDB taxonomy): domain Bacteria; phylum Latescibacterota; class UBA2968; order UBA8231; family UBA8231. Next base: position 2,117 of record DQLG01000730.1, on the reverse strand, counting down.
TTGCGACGTCAAAGTCCTGCGTGAAAGATTGGCGCGTGGCTTCGATGGAGTCAGAGCAGGCGGTAATCGAAACGTTGTCGGCAGCTTGATACCCTTCGGCGTGGGCGCGGCCACGGCCGCCGCAGCCGATAAGGCCGGCTTTGTAAGTTGTCATATTTTGTTCTCCTTGTTCGATTGCGTAAGATAAGGAATCCGATGTAGTACAATCAAACCAGGGAAATATCATGAACTTGAATACAGTCGCTTTATTGAGCCCCGGCGACGGCGAAGCGGGTGGCGCCGGTTATTGAGGCTACGGGTAGCCGGGCGGTGGATGCGGGTATTATCGGCGGGCCTCCGCGCAGCGCGAATAGCGCTACGCATGCGGTAGAGATGTATCGCTAGTGGGTACCACGGCGCTGGCTGATGAGACACCGGAGACCTTTGATCGCGAGCGGACGTTACAACAAGTAATCGAGCGATTAGCTAAGGCCTGAGCTCGGCGCGGCCTGAGTCGGTGCGCAGAAGGATTTGCGGCAGGTCGTCGGTACGGGTAAAGGATTTGAGCTGGTAGGTGTGCCCTTCGAGCTCGTGCTGTTCTTCGCGATCGAAGGAGAAGGGAGCGATGATCTCGCCCCGGTCGACTTGCGCGTAGAATGAAAAATTACCGCTGATCGGTGCGCCGCCGTAGTCGAGGACCGCGTCGCCGGACACGGTTTGCAGCGTCAGTTCGGCGGTGGGGGCTTGTGCCAGGTTGATCGCCAGATCGCCGGAAGTCGTATTAAAAAAACCCGGGCCGGTGGCGTGCAAGGCGGCGGCGCTTATATCGCCGGAGTTGCTGTACAAGGAAAGCTGGCCGCTGAGATCCTTGCTTTTGATCGAGCCGGAGTTCGTTGTGAAATATAGCGTGCCGTCTAACGCTTGTGCCTTGATGGGGCCGGAGTCGGTCTCGGCGGTGATCGTGCCATGTCCGTTTTTGAGCCGGATCTGTCCGGAGATGGTTTCGGTGGTGATATCGCCATCGCAATTGGCCAGGTCGATATCGCCGGTCGCTGTCTTCAGTGAGAGCTTGCCGGTGGTGCTGCGGACTTTGATATCGCCGGAGACGCTCTCGACCTCGATAGGTCCAGTAAGCTCGGTGAGGATGATATCGCCCGAGGCGGAGTGGATGCGAAATTGCGTTTGCGGCGGCGCTTCGATGGTCCATTCGGTTTGGCTGCGTGCGAGAGAGAAGAATTCTTCTCGCAGCCGCAATAGGTTATCCTCTTCGGATAATGTGGCCGTAAATTTATCGGCTGGCCCGTAGCGGTGTACCACTCGTACGTGGATCGCGTCGGTGGGGCCGGCGTTGATCCGGCAAGAACCGCTGACGAGTTGGATGTCGATTAACTCCTTGGGCGTAAAGAGTCGGTTTTGCACCTGTTGCGTCGCGGTGTTTATATCGCCGACGGGGCGGTAGCCGCAGGACAGGCAGAAGGCGCAAAGGGCCCATAGTATATGGCGCATATCAGAATTGCTGCAGGTTGAGGCCGGCGTCGAGCGCGGCCTGGGCTTGGGCTTGCGTCTCGTGCAGATGGGCTTGGGTGTAGGCGTCGAGGCCGGGCTGGGCTAGCGCGGTCTGGCTGCCGACGATGATAGTTTGCAGGTCGACACGGGCCAGCGAACGCGCGTCTTCCGGGGCATCCGACGCCATATTGATGACTACGCCGATTATCTTTTTCAGGTGTGCGCGCTGGAGATTGCGGCGAAAGCTGTTGATATTACCGCCGGCCTCGAGCTCGGCCCAGATCGTCTGGCGCAAGCTCTGAAAGAGCTCGGCCATGGTGAAGGTATCGTCTTCTTCGTAGCGCAGTTCGAGGTCCAAGAGCCTTTGCAGCAATACCGGGTTATAGAAGCGGTGCAATGGTTGGTATTGCAGGTTGAGGACAATTTCGTGGATGGGATAGTCGATGCGGCGTGCGTCCCACAGCGACCAGGTAAAATCGAGATCGCGTTCGGGACCTAGTTTATTGAGCAGCTCAGGTGACCACTGGAAGGCGTCGGGGCCGAATACGTTTTTGCTGAGGAACGCCAGGGCCTCGCGTTGTTTGGCCGGTGGCACGGGGGTCAATGGCTTGCGGCCCTTGGGGTCACCGATA
>DQLG01000224.1 GCA_015660315.1 Candidatus Latescibacterota bacterium | reverse complement strand
CTTATCCCGTGGCCCCGGTCGATATGCCGAGTGCCTACGCGACGATCGCTCGCGGGTCGTTATGGAAGTGCCCCTGGGTTGGCGTACTGGCTGGGGCAGCACGGGGCGCAGCCTCGACCGACAGCAGTTGTTTCAGATCGTGCACGGCAAACGTTTACTCGGGGGTTTTGCCTCGCGCATACCCGAAGAAGAGTTGCAACGGATGGTGGCGCTGCCCGGGTTCGGCCGACTCTTGGAACTACAGGAGGAATTGCCGGCCCCGTATTCGCCGACGGCGGCCCGTAGACCTTTTACAGCACTTACCGGAATTTGTACTCGAGTGGCTGATGCGCGACGAGTCGGTGCAAAACTTTCTCGCCGACACGTCAGTGGAGCGGCAGATTGCCCAACAAGCCGCGCATTCGAGATCACTGGAGGGTCTAGTTGACGCGGTGGGCTTGGGCTATGTTTTTGTCCACCCGCCCTATAGCGCACATGCGCCGATCCGCAACTACTTGGAGGCGGGGTTGCCGTTGGAGAAATTTTACGAACGCGACGGTGTATTGGGGTATAGAGTGGTCAGACAAGCAGATAAATAGATCGAAGATAAGGCGATTTCATTGAATCCTACGACAACCGACGAACCGACGCTCTATATCGTTATTCCTGCGCTCAATGAAGAAGAGATTATCGAGCAGACTTTGCTACGCATTGAGGCAGAGGTTGCCTTGCGGCACGAAGTGATCGTGGTCAACGACCATTCGACGGACGACACCGTAGGCGTGGTGCAGCGTTTCGGCGAGCAGCACGCCAATGTGCGGGTGGTGAGTAACGAGGGGCCGCGTGGTTTCAGCAATGCGCTAAAAGTGGGTTACGCCGCCGCTGGTGAAGGTGCGATCGTCACTATGATGGCCGATCTTTGCGACGACCCCGGGACTTTGGCGCCGATGTACGGGAAGATTGTCGAAGGTTACGATATTGTCTGTGGTTCGCGCTATATGCCGGGTGGCGGCAAGCACGACGAAGACAGCGAGGTCAAGGGGATGTTTTCGCGTTTTGTCGGACTTTCGCTCAGGCGTTTAGTCGGTGTGCCTACCCACGATGCGACGAATGCCTTTAAGATGTACCGCAGCGAAATCATCAAGAATATCCCTATCGAAGAAGCGGGTTTCGCTTGTTCGATGGAGATCCTGGTGAAGGCATTTTTGCGCGGGGCGAAGATCACCGAGGTGCCGACGGTGTGGCATGGGCGGACGGCGGGTAAGTCGAAGTTTAGTATGCTGAAGGGCGGCAAGGATTATTTGCGGTGGTACGTGTGGGCGGTGTTGCTGAGGAAGCACAAGTTCTAGTAGGTCTTGCTGTGGGTGGGCGGGGAGTTTGAGGCTTCCCTTGCACTCATTCTCGCCTCGCTCCTGCGAGGCTGCGAGGGGCGGTCTTTTCCGATTTTGCAATCCTGCAAAATCGGGACCGCAATCCGTTTAGGGGAAGACCTCAAACTCCCCTTCGCCGATTCAGTAGATTGACGGTACAGATCAGAAATTCATATCAAATTCCCGAATTATATTAGTTAGAGATTATCTCTATCTCATTTTTCTTTTTTCATTTAAAAGCGGTATGGGTTTAAGCGTGAAACGCCAACTGCTGGAGGGCTGTGGGAGAGTTTCTTCGTGAGGACTGCACCTCGCAGCGAACCAGGATGGTGAGTGAACTCCCGAAGGGCGCGTATCGCGTGAGCGATGCGTGTATGAGCGAGAGGAAATTCTTCCATAGCCCGTCCTTGTTCGATAGCATCACCTCTTCTCGCGTTCCTCCATAGCCTCCACCATCTCCTGCAACGTCCGCTCGATATCGTATTCGTATTGCCATTCGGGATAGTGCGCTTGGAATTTACGCACGTCGCTGATATACCAGATATGGTCGCCGATGCGGGATTCGTCCGAGAGCGAGTAGTCGAGCGTTTTGCCCGATAATCTTTGCGCGATCTCGATAGCTTCGAGCATCGAGACATTGGCGTGGCGACTGCCGCCCATATTGTAGACCTCGCCCTCGCGGGGATTTTGGAAGAAGTGCCAGAAGGCGGAGACCAGGTCGCGGCTGTGGATATTGTCGCGGACCTGTTTGCCCTTGTAGCCGAAGATGGTGTAGGACCGGCCGGTGACCACGCATTTTACCAAGTAGCCGAGAAAGCCGTGCAGTTCGGCGGCCGAATGCGCGGGGCCGGTAAGGCAGCCGCCGCGGAAGGCGGCTGTTTTGAGTCCGAAGTAGCGGCCGTACTCCTGCACCAGAATGTCGCCGGCGACTTTAGAGGCGCCGAAGAGGCTGTGTTTGCACTGGTCGATACGCAGACTCTCGTCAATGCCAAATGCGTAGTAGGGGTGCGTCTCGTCAATTTCCCAACGGGTCTCGCCTTCGATGAGCGGCAATTCGTTCGGGGTGTCGCCGTAGACTTTGTTGGTGCTGGTGAATATGAAGGCGGCGTCGGGGCAGAAGCGGCGCGACGCTTCGAGCAGGTTGAGGGTGCCATTGGCGTTGACGGTAAAGTCGGTGATCGGCTCGCGGGCGGCCCAGTCGTGCGAGGGTTGCGCCGCGGTGTGGATGACCAGCGCGATATCCTTGCCGAATTTGGAGAATAGCGCATCGATGGCCGCGGTGTCGCGGATGTCGACGTCGCGGTGGCGGTAGTTGGACAGGCCGCCTTCGAGCTGTTCGCGGTTCCAGGTGGTCGAGCCGTCTTCGCCGAAAAAGTATTGGCGCATATTGTTGTCGACGCCAACGATGTCGAAGCCGCGTTCGTGAAAGAAGCGGCTCGCTTCGCTGCCGATGAGGCCGGCCGAGCCGGTGATTAGGACGATGCTCAATGGAAACTCATTCCGATCGCTAGGTGAAGACGCTGTGGACCAGGTCGTGGTTTTCAGCGAGCCAGGTGTGGGTGTCGAATACGATATCCCGTGCGTTTTTTTGCGGGCTCCAGTTGAAGGCCGAACTGACTTTGCCGTTGTCGGTTATATAATAGGGGATGTCCGCGGGGCGGGTCTCGGGTACCGAGCCGATTTCGATTGTCTGGCCCGTCGCCTCTTCGCAGAGCTGGGTATATTCGATCAGGGAGGTCGAGCCAGCCAGGCCGCCGCCGGCGTTGAAGACCTCGCCGGTCCAGGCGTCGGGACATTTGCCCTGGGCTTCGACGAGGGCAAAGAGATCGTCGGGGTGCAAGAGATCACGGACTTGCTTGCCTTGTCCGCCGAAACCCATATAGGTCAGCCCGATGCCGAAATAGTGTCGGGCGACCCACAGGGTGTAGACGCCTTGGTCCACTTTGCCCCATTGGCCGGGGCCGGCGATGACGCCGCAGCGATTGATGATGGCCTTCAGGCCGTAGGTGGCGCAGTACTCTTGCACGAAGAGTTCGGAGGCGAGTTTGGTCGCGCCGTAGAGCGAGCGGTGGCGCGAGGTGTCGAAAGTCTCGTCAATGCCCGCAGCCGACAGCCCCCTCGGCAAGGTCTGTGTCGTGTCTACGCTGAGCCTTGTCTGCTCCTCGCGCAACGGCAATTGGCGCAGGGCGGGCAGTGAATAGACGCGCGAGGTGGACAAAAAGAGCAAGGCGCTACCGCGCTTGCGCGCCCATTCTAGGCAATGGAGTGTGCCGCCGAGATTCGTGTCGATGAGATAATCGGGCGAGCCGTCGGCTCCGGCGTGCGCCGACGGCTCGGCCGAAGCGTCGATCAGCAGGTCGAAGTCGCCAACGATCGATTCGAGGTCACCGGCGATGCGCACATCGCCGTGTTCGAACTCGATATCCTGCGCTTTGAAATCGGCGAGATTGAATTCCGCGCCGCGTCGCTTGAGATTGTCGAAGGCGAGGATACGGCGTTCGGGATAGCGCGCGCGGTAGCGGCGCGCTAGGCTGGAGCCGACAAAGCCGGCGCCACCGGTGATGCATATGCTCATGGCAAGGGGGCGTCTTTGTGGATTAGGCCCTCGCTGCGCAGTTCGGCCCAGAAGTCTGCGGGGATTTCTTCTTTGAGCAGGTTGAAGTTTTCGCTTACCCTGTCCGGCTGTCGCGTGCCGGGGATGATGGTGGTGATCGCCGGGTGCGCGAAGACGAATTGCGAGGCGGCCGCCTTGAGATCAATCTGGTGTCGGGCGGCGACCTCTTCAAGGCCTTTGGCTTTGGCTATGATTTCGGGTGGGGCTTCACCGTAGTTGTATTTGGCTCCGGGTTGCGCACCCTTGGCGAGGATACCGCTATTGTAGGTGCCACCGGCCATGATGCCGATGTTTTTCTCCACGCACAGCGGCAAAAGCTCGTCGAGCGAGCTTTGGTCGAGCAGGCTGTAGCGGCCAGCGAGCAGGAAGCAGTCGAAGTCGCCTTCGCGGGCGAAGCGGGCGAGCATTTCCCATTGGTTCATGCCGGCGCTAACGGCGCTGATGACGCCTTCGCTGCGCAGTTTTTCGAGTGCCGGATAGGCACCGCTGATCGCCTCTTCCCAGTGGTCGTCCGGGTCGTGGATGTGCAGAATGTCGATGCGGTCGACGCCGAGGCGTTTGAGGCTGTCTTCGAAAGATCGCATAACGCCGTCGTAGCTATAATCGAAAACGGGCTTGAAAGGGGGCGGATTTTCGAAAATGCCCCCATCGGATTCACCCGCTTCGGTTGGTACCAGGATGCGTCCGACTTTGGAGGCGAGTATATAGTTGTCGCGCGGAACCTCTTTGAGGGCGAGTCCTAGACGGGTTTCGCTCTTACCTGCTCCGTAGAGCGGTGCGGTATCCACGAGGTTGAGCCCCAATTGAAAGGCGCGATGCACAACTTGCACTGCTTGTTCGTCGGGTATGTCGCCGTAGAGACCGCCGATGGCGGCGCAGCCCAATCCCAAACGGGTAACGGCAAGACCGCTGCTGCCGAGCACGGCTTTTTCGACTGGATCCATTTTGTGCTCCTATGTATGGAGATGGTAAGCAACAAAATATAGGTTAAGCCGACTTGCTGAGAAAGTCCTTGGTGCGCCGGTGAAGCGCTTGACGCTTATAGGGCTATTACGTACATTAAATCGCCTTTTGAAAATAAATCAGAAATCATTGAATATAAACAAGATGTGATGGTTTTATTACACGGCATCTCCACCGGCTCATCTGCGATGATGAAGTTGTTTCTGGCGCTGTTTTTAGCTGGCTGTGCCCCCGTTGATGAAGAGTTGCCGGAAATGGTTGCGATGGAAGATCCGACGGTGGTGGCGGAGTGGATCTGGACCGACGGCCAAATGGCTTGGGGGGGGTGGGGCGAGCAGTTGTTGGCTTTGGCCCAACGCGAAGATCGGCCGATACTTATTTATTTAGCCGCACCCGGTTGCGAGGGACTGTTTCCCGCACCGACCTCTGGATTGAATCAACTGATCGCGGAAAACTTTGTCAGCGTCCGGGTTGACCCGTTTAAACGTCCGGATATTGCTCGCCACTACGATGCCGGGGGCTGGCCTGCATTGCTCGCGGCGCTACCCGATGGGCGG
>DQLG01000378.1 GCA_015660315.1 Candidatus Latescibacterota bacterium | reverse complement strand
GCAAGTGAAAACGCTACTATTGGATGAGTATCGGCGGCGGCGGGAAGATCCATTGTCAGAGCTATTGCCTGACGTGGCTTGGGCGGATATGCGAAGGCGTTTGCTCGGGTTGATGCAGTTGCAGGACGGGCAGGTGGCGGCTTGGGGTTTGGGTCGGTGGCTCGGTGAGTTCATGGCATTGGCCGGAGCGGGTGGGTTGGGTGCGCGATCGTTGCGCCAATGGTTGGCGTTGACAGCGGCGGACGAGGCTGCGCTTGTCGACTGGAGCCAGCGTCAGGCGACAGAGCTTTTGCGCCGCGAGGTGCCGGTGCTGCTCGACGAGTTGGATATTGCGCGCATGGTGCGCGAGCAGGTCATGGCTTTTGATTTGCTGCGAGTCGAATATATGGTGCGTAGCTTGATCGCCGACCAGTTGCGGTATATCGAGCTGCTAGGGGCGGTGTTGGGGGCTATCGTCGGTTTGGCGTTGCCTTATCTCAATCAATTGCTTTAGTGATCGATAGCAGGTGTTATACCTCATACGCCGTCCAAGTCCCCAAGCATCCGTGTCCGCGTCTTACGTGGAATAATCCCTTCCCAGGTTCGGCGATATAGCCGCAGATCGAATGCGAGCCGCCCTCGCCGTGGCGGCAGATTGCACCGGGATCCCCTTGGTGGTCCGCTAATATCTCCTGCATGACTTCGACATCGATGCTGCCCCAGTGCACTTGTACTAACTCACGGATCCGGGTGAGGCGGGGGACCGAGTCGGCCATGGCGTCTTTATTGTACGAGGTAAATTCATCGCTCAGGTAATGGTTGGTGTGGAGGCGACGGTCGGGGTGCTCGTCGGCGTAGTGGGCGATGGCCTCGGGGCGAATTTCGACATCGGCGATTTGCTGTTCGCCATCGCAGAGGACCATATTGCCGGCTGAGGTCACCCGGTGTTGTTCTATTATTTTCAGGCAGGCGGGGATGTCGGTTTGTTCGAGCAGGGTGCGCTTGAGCGGGTAGTGCGGCGTGGCAAGGCGCCATTCGGCGTTGCCGAGGCCATTGGCGAAGTGCGCGACACCGAGGTGGTTCATGCCCATATAGCCGAGTTGGCCGGCGAAGGTAAAGGTGATCGCGCGCGGACGCCCATCGGACGGTTTGAGGTGCAGGACGATACCGATATCGGAAAATTCGGGCGGTAGGTCCTGATTTTGGCCGGCTAGGGTTTGGCCGTGACGGGTGGCGGTGGCGTTAAGGGCGAAGGCGGTGCAGCCCTCCAATGGCGCTTTCGCTGCTTCGCCGCGCGCCTGGCACAGCAGGGCGTGCTGGTAGGGGATGGCAGCACCTTCAGCCAGGCCGCGTACTTCGTCGAGTAGCAAAGGATTAAGCGCGGCGATAAAGGGCTCGAAGGCGCGGGCACGGGCGCCGAGTTCGTCGCGGTCCTTACCGGTGGACTTTTCGATACAGGCGAGATAGCGGGTGATGAGGGCGGCGGCTCGTTCGCCGTGCTGGCGGCCCATCTGGCGGGCGGTGCCGGCGACTTCTATTAAGGGAAACTGATGCATTTTTTGCGGCGCTTTCTATTGAGTATGAGGATGTGAGTGATATAAGCATTGCGATGGGGGCAGGGCAAGTATTTGACTGGGGTTAGTTAAGGAGGGTATTTTGAGGCGAGGTGTGGCAGAAGATCTGCAACGCCTGAGTTTAGTGGGGAAGATATGTGAATCGCACCCCACAACCAGACCGACCGCACGCTGCTCAACGGTTGATGTTATGCGCTAAATACGGGAGAGATCGGATGCATGGGCTTGCTGTAGAACAATTGGGAATTTTACGACAATACGATACGCCGACCATTTGCAATGTGATCGAAGTTTTCGCGGTGCGAGGGCGCCACGAGGGCTATATGGATGCGCGGATCAAAGCCTGTTATCCGGAGATGGAGCCCTTGGTGGGGTATGCGGCTACCGCCACCTATCGCGCGCAGGCTCCGGCCAGGGAGGGTGATGTCTATTCAGCTCTGGATGAGCAGGTGGCTACTTTCGCGCAGATTCCCTCGCCACCAATCGTGGTCTTCCAGGATTTGGACGAGCCGACGAGGGGGGCTTCGTTTGGCGAGGTAATGTGTACTACTTATAAGACTTTTGGTGCGGTCGGGTTAATCACCAGTGGTGCAGCTAGGGATTTGGCGCAGGTCGGCAGGATGGGTTTTCCGGCTTTTAGCGCCGGGGCGATATGCTCGCATGGCTATGGGCATATCGTTGATTTGATGGTGCCGGTGGCCGTCGGCGGGGTGATAGTGCATCCTGGGGATTTGCTGCACGGGGATTGCAATGGGGTGGTGGTGGTTCCCAACGAAATAGCCGCGGATGTGGCGAGGCTCTGCGGTGAATATGTGGCGGCGGAGGATGTGGTGTTGGACTATTTGCAGGGCGATGAGGTCAGTATCGAGGGGCTGAAGGCGGCGCGAGTGGAGAGCAAACGGCGTATTACGGCGCTGATCGAAAGAGTAAGGGCATCGTGAAATTGCGCGCAGCGGCCTGCCAGATATTGAGCTTTCCCGAAGCGGGTAAAAGCGCAAAGAAGGTCATTGAATCGATGGAGAAAGCGGCGGTGGAAGGGGTAGAGGCGGTGGCTTTTCCCAAAGCGTGTCTATGCGGTTATGCTTGTGATCCGGCGTATTGGCAAGAGGCAGACCCGGCGGCTTTTGCGCGGGGAGGAAGAAAAAGTCGTTGTGGCGGCTG
>DQLG01000596.1 GCA_015660315.1 Candidatus Latescibacterota bacterium | reverse complement strand
TCCTTGGTCAACGTCCCTTCCTCGACCAACCGATCAAGTCGCTGAGGAATCTTCTCCATCTCACGGGCCAACAGTTGCCCGCCTTTTTTCTCTTCTTGTGCCGAGCGTTGCCGAGCCTCGTCAGCTTGCACATCCCCCGAACTGATAGCTTCTTGCAATTCGGAGCTTAGGGCATCTTGGACTGGTTCTAGGCTTGTCGCTTTTTCCTTAGATGGCTCAACCGGGGGATCTGAGGGAGTTACGGAGCTTAGGGCATCTTGGAATAGTTCCAGGCTTGTCGCTTTTTCCTTAGATGGCTCAACCGGGGGATCTGAGGGAGTTAGGCTCAAATTCTGACCAAACAATCCCGCAATATCAGCGGCTTGTGGTGCACTTGCCCCTTCATGTCGTATTTCTTTGATCGAATCCTTAACAACCTGCAATAGATCGAGTTGATCTATTCGGACATTGACTTCACCTAATAACTCCCTGACGCTCCCTCTGCGACTAAAATTCCGCAAAGATTCTGTTCCCCGAGCCTGAATTTTAGCCTCAGTCCATCGCAGTGCTCGCACTCCTTCACCAAAGGCTTTATGCACTCCATTTTGAATCCCCTGTGTGACATAAGTTTCAGGATATTTCGCATTGACGATTTCGACTACCTGATACACATAATTGCGCGCCTCACCTGCTAACTCACCTCCAGTCAGCACAACATACTCTTCCGCAAGAGCGCCCTGAAAGTCTTCAGGAGTTATTAGAACTTCCCCGGTTCGCAACCGATCGGCAATCCGCGACCACATAGTTGCCAATAGCAACCGGGGGATTACAGAGCCTGTGGACTGTTCTGAGGATGGAAGTTCGACTTCAGACATGGCAAGTGGTAGAAGTATTTTAATGAGGGGAAATTCCGTTCTTATACAACTCCAATAAGGCCCCTATCTATTAGAAAGTCAAGTAGGTTCCGTAGATTGGCCTTGGCCCTCGTGCAGCCTTATCCATTGAGCTAAAAACCTGCTTGGCTTATCCACAACTTAGAATTTCGCAATATTAGACACCCACGAAATCAGCCTAGGTTCATAAGGAGCTCTCATGTTGCAAGTCGCCTTGCACTGGCAAATCTTCATAGCATTAATAGCAGGGGCCGCCACCGGCTTTTTCTTTGGTTCCACAATCGCACCATTGGCATTCGCCGGCACGCTCTTTCTCAAAGCGCTGAAGATGATCATTGTACCACTAATCGCTACATCCATGTATAACCGGGATCGCCGGCGCTGGGCGCACCAAGGCCATCGGTCGAGGTCGTATGGGCCTAAAGACCCTTTGGCTATTATTTGACTACCAGCCTTTTGGCCATCGTCACCGGCCTGCTAAGGCAACGCATCTAAAATCGTATCCGATGGCCAGTGAATCTCGACGCCTCCGCGCTCGAGGGGCAAGATGGCGGCGTAGAACGAGAACCAGAAACGCCAGATCGCCGACAATAGACGATGACGGGGCCGCGAGGGTGGAACACAGTTCTGGACGAACGCGAGCTATCGGTATTCGACGATGTCGGTGGGCAGACAATCGAGGTCGCGACAGAGATGGGACAGCGTATTGGGGTCGATGCCCTCGGCGCCCTGTTCGATGACTTTTTGGAGGTGCAAATAGGTGTGGGGGGTGACCTGGGATCGGCGCTCGTCCAGCCGTTTTTCGAGGGCTTCTCTCTTGAAGCGAATCATACAGGACGACCGATCTTATTAGAGGTAGAGTAGCGCGCTGGAACAACCTCCAACATAGGCTTTCTGCGTTTCCCGATCAAGCGCGATGTGCAACGGAATCCCTCAACTGTTTACCCGCAGCACCACTCAGGTCGATATCGTCCCCCCCTGCGGCTCAATGCCTACAGGAGAAAGATATCGACCTAGTCATCGTCGATATTATTGATTTGGGCGATATTTCCTTTGCGCACGCTGTCCAAGAGGCCGAGAAAAAGACGATAAGCCAACGTCTATTTCTTTAGCTAGGCGCCTCTCGCTAAAGTCATCTATCACATTGAATGTACTGAAGCAGCGACCACAAAACAGGCTGTCACTCAATAGACCAGCAGCCATTAATCGTTTCGGGGACAGCCTACGGAACCGGGGTTCGGTTGGGAAGTCGCTTCTTACCGCATCGCCGCTTATTTAAATTCAACCGGCAATACACGCGGTGGACTCGTTTGTGGTTCCATCGATGTCCCCAGCGCCGTAGTATCTTGAACAACTTGCTAAATCGATACGCTGGATATTTTTCAACCGCTTGCTGCAAACCGGCAATAACCGCATCGTCTCGTGTCGTATCGGGCTAACACCGATAGACTGAATCACTAAGGCCAACAACACGACAGGCTCGTCGAAGGCTGATCGGATACGCCGTCTTGACGTAACCGACTAACTCCCGTCGGCTGACTGGCTTTACAGCTTGTTTTCAACAATATCCTTCAGAATCTTGTGATCCAGGCTGATTTCAGCATACATCTGTTGCAACCGCCGAATTTTATTCTTGATCAACGACGAAATTCGCCCCGAAATGGGGCGGAAATGAATTAGTGCCCACTGCTTAACTAATATTTAAAACAACTATTTATAAACTTAACAAAAAACAATACCCTGCAGACTGTAAATCTGTTGACTTAGCCTTCGTCGGTTAGAATCCGGCTCCCCCCACTATAATTAAAAAAGCCATTACCCTAATGGGTAATGGCTTTTTTAATTAAGTAATTTTTTTGCTACTTATTTCTTGTTGGATACAGCTTGATCTCCGGCCCGCCGAATCGTTGGCGGATCAAGGAAAGCATCAGCGACCGCTTCTTTGATCCGATCGCTTTCATAATAGCCGTTTTCTACCCGCATTTTTATCCACAACAGGCGTTCATCTTGGCTACGCGGCAACCCTCCACCTTCATTTAAGTGGGAGGGCAAATTGTATTCTTTTTTGAAATTCATACGGACCGCGATCCAAGAGGCAGTATACAAAATACGATATGTTATTGATATCGGCCCCCCCCACAATCTGGCCAGTAATTTTAGCGCACAATCCCCACTTTTAAGTCCTTGAACCCATCAATTCACCAATGGACTTCAATTTTTCCTGATGCTGACTCGAAAGCTTGCTCAGAGACTCCCCAATAAAAGCCAGCACGACGCTTATTAATAAACTGAGCAAAGCAGCGACAAACACAATAAGCGTCCGACGGGGCGCGCTGCGGTATTCCGGAGGGGTCGCCCGATCGAGGACCTGTACGGCCGGCACCTTCTTCGCCTGGCGAAGCTTTGCCCCTTCCAACTGAGCTACGAGCAATGTAAGCGTGTGCTCAGCGAGTTTCAACTCCAGGCTATAGCGGGCAAATTGCATACCCAACTCGGGCAATTCTTTTAGCGGAGGCCCCAGCGCGGCGAAGGCCACCTTGGCTTCAGCACCCGCCCGATGCTCGTATTCACCGACGACCTGGTCGAGTTGGTGGCGTAGCTCACCGACCTCCATTTCAAGCAGCCGGTGCTCTTCGTGGTCCGGATGCAAGGCACCGCGAGCGACCCCGAGTTTGACCTCCTGTAGGGTAAGCTCCTGCACAATATGTTGCGCGATACCGACAATTGCCTCTGTCTGGGCTTTTAAATCAACGATCCCGTATTGTTCCTGCAAACGCTGTAGCTGTATCGCCTTGACCTCGATAGCGCGCTGGACACTGTCTAGGCGGCCTTCGAGAAAAACCCGATCTCCCATCGCCAATCCCCGCTTTTGCTGGTGCATCACCACATCGAGTTCGGCGGCGAGGGCATTCGCTAAATCGGCCGCCAGTTTAGCCGAAGAAGCTTCGACCTGCACCTTTAAGGTGCTTCCATTCCCCAATTCGGTTTCGACCAGTTCGGCCAATGCCTCCATAGCTAAATCGCGGTTAGGTACACCATAATCAGCGACCAGACCAAAGCGATCGACCATAGCCCCAAGTACTCTGCGGCTCTTGAGAATCATCACCAAGCGATCGCCTGGAGCGCTCTGCCCCAACAGGCCACCGATATTTCCCGGCACAGCCGCACTCATCAGCATCGACATCTCAAAATTGCCCATTTCCTCCTCGTGTGGCAGGAGCATGGTATTAGCCGTCCATTTTTCGGGCAAAAATAGGCTAATACCGGCTGTTGCCAGCACGACGAGCAATACACTTAGCCCTATCATCCTCCGCCATTTGACGAGGACATAGATATAATCGAGCAGATTGCGGTCTTCTTCCATTATCTTAAACTATTTGGTTATGCTTACAAAGAGCAAAACGACCGTCGCCACTTGGCCAACGACGCCCATCGATTGCGTAAAGATCGTCCAGTAATCGCGCTCGGGCTCCTCGCGAACCCAAATTCGATCTCCCGGTTGGATCTGAGATACGTTCTTGGCGCGTTTTTTTTCGCCACTAAGTGCTTTTATAACAAGTACATCTCGTGATGCGCGCCAGCCTAAGCCACCTGAGCGATCGATATAATCCCAGACGGTATAGACTTCTTTAAAGTTAACCGCCCCAGGCCGCACGACGGCCCCGCTGACAGTGACGGTTTGTTGCAATGTCGGCACGGCGATAACATCACCGGGCAAGAGGAGAATATTATGCTCTTCATTGCCCTTCTTGAAAAGTTCGACCAGATCGATCGATAATTGCCCCGGCTTCTCGCGGCTTTTCATGATAAAATATTGATCGTCCAACTCCGTGCGATCGGGCACGGGTACATAGCGCAATCGTTCGAACTCTGGGTCTACGCCCTGTTCACCGCTGACAAACTTCTGCCGCACCACCCGCCCTTCGGCGAGAGAAGCATTTTCGGTAAAACCACCGGCCTGCTCAATAATCACCCGTAATCTTACGCCCTTTTGGCCGACGACATAATAACCCGGGTATTGCACCTCGCCGACGACCCGCACTTGGCTATCTGCATGAAATCCCGGAATAGCACGTACATTGAGCCAATCATCGGGGTGTAACAAAATATTCGCATCCGCCTCGCCCGCCAGCGCCGCGACAATCTCCACTCGATGGCTCTTGCGGGTGATATTATCTTGCTCATAGCGAAAGAGCAAGACATTAGTTGCATCGTAGTTGGGCGCGGGGCCCAAAGAAAGCAGCAGCAGATCACTGAGCCGGTCCCCGGGGACAAATTCGTAAAAATCAGGCCGCTGTACCGCTCCAAGGGCACCCATCTGTCCGATTTGAGGCAAAACCAGAATTATATCGCCGTCTTCGACAAAGGGGTTATAATGCGACTCCCCTGTAACCCCATAGAGTTCCAAGTCGGCCCGAGCCACGGACAAATCCTGCAAATCACCCAGATATCCGGCGGCGATCTGTCGTTCTATTTCGAGCTTCTGCCCCGGATCGAGTTGGCTGGTCTTGATTAGACGGATATTGCGACTGGAAGCCGAGGCGTTCAATCCGCCGGCCTTGGCTAGGATTTGACTGATACGCTCTACCCCTGTGGCCGATTTCACACCCGGATTAGTCACCGAACCGACTACCGGGACTGGAAATCTCCTAGGCCGACTCAATTCAAAATCGATCTCACCGACTTTCACAATTTCGCGAAAACGGGCGATGACTTTTTTCCGCGCCGCCGCCAAACGCAATCCACCAATGGCAATCGCTCCGACCTTGGGTACAAAGAGCCCACCTTCGGCCAAAACCTCCGAAATGTAGGGCCCGGTCATACCTGAGACATAGACCAGAAACACATCACCAGGGCCGATTAGATATTTTCCCGTCTCCATGACCTCGCGATAGGCTTCCAGTCCGATAATCGACTGCTGCAAGCCGTCCGATCCCGGCACAGATCCCTGATTGAACTGGATAACAGCGTTATCGCGATTGGCCTGTGCCCATAAGGGCCCGGCAGCGAGAATCGAGAGTAACATTAGAATCGACTTCATTTTCGAGCACTCCAAGCGCCCAGCTCAAGCTGCCGCATCTTTGCTTTCCTCCAATATACGCTCCAATTCCAACCCCAGGGCATCGGCCAGGAGAAAACCGGCGTCGGTAAGACGCAAACGATCAGCCTCCAGGACACTATAGCCGGCTTTCTGCAATTCTGCGAAACGCGGGTTTGACCGCATCCACTCGATCTCGCCCGGGGCCAACGCGACTCCGTCTATCGTGCGCAAACCCAACCACAGACGCTCCTGGCGCGCAGTGTCTTCGTCTATCTGTTCATCGCCATCCCGCAGCGATTGCCCAGCGGCCCCCGCCGCCAGATAAGCATCTAGGTCACGAGTGTTCCAGAAGCGCTCGCCCGCGATAAAACTATGGGCCCCAAGCCCGACCCCCAAATATGCGGCCCCTGTCCAATGCCCCCAATTGTGCCGCGAACGATATCCGGGTCGCGCATAATTCGAAACTTCGTAGTGTTCATAACCGGCTTCGATCAATCGGCGCGCGGTCCACTGCAGGGTATTGGCCTGTAGGTCTTCAGGGACGCTGATCAGTCGCCCATCCCGTTTTCTCGCGGCAAATACCGTGCCTTGTTCTATCGTAAGACTATAGACCGAAAGGTGCTCCGGAGCCAAATCAACCGCTCGGTCGAGGCTGTGACGCCAATGGTTCTCACTGACCCCTGGCATATCGGCGATCAGATCAAAGCTGACATTGTCGAAACCAGAGGCTCTCGCGGCAAGATAGGCCTGTTCGACATCGTCGGCGCTGTGTATACGTCCCAGCAGCCGCAGATCCGCATCATCGAACGCTTGCGCGCCTATGCTGATGCGATTGAAGCCCAGCCTCTTCAGTTGGGCGAATCGCTCACGGTCGACGGTGCCCGGATTGACCTCGATGGTGATCTCCACGTCTGAGACCAGCCCGAATTGACGACGGGCCGTTTCCAACATCCGACCCAGCAATACCGGCTCGACTTGGCTGGGGGTACCGCCGCCAAAAAAGACGGTGTGTAAAGGGCCTGGCAAATGCCGCCAAGACTCAATTTCGCGACAGACCGCCTCGGTATAGGGCACATGGCTTTCGCCGCGACCGGCCACCGACGCAAAAGCGCAATAGGGACAGATCTGTGGACAGAAAGGCACGTGAATATAGAGACCGAAAGCCGTCATTGCACCCAAGTCGCTAGCCGATGCCAACGCATCCGACCAATAAAAGACCCCATACTTTGCAATCCGGATTCACCATCCGATACTCCGGGAGCGACAGACCAGTATACACAAAGCGGCCTGCCCAAGAGTAAATCAAGCGGCAAAAAACCCCAATGGCGACTGTCGCGGCTATTATCGCGATTGTCCCCAACAACGAACACCGATCCCAACGGGACCTCACTCGGACCGAAATTGTCACGCCGGGCGACGGCGGAAGAAAAAATGCGCGCATCGACATACTTTGAGAAAGGCGGGTCGGACTGCCGCAACCCGTCGACATAGACTACTTTGTCGCGGATCTCCACCATCTGGCCCGCAACCGCCAAACAGCGTTTCACATAGGATCGTTCTGGATCTATAGGATATTTAAAAACCAATAATTCTCCCACCCG
>DQLG01000296.1 GCA_015660315.1 Candidatus Latescibacterota bacterium | reverse complement strand
ATTCGAAGGTGGTCTCGCCACTTTGCCCTATCTTATCGTAGCGCGTCTACTCAGCTTATTCGGCCCACTCTGCGGTTGGCCAGGCATAGTATATTTTTACGACTCTGCCCTTTTCGCAATGCAAAAGAAAACCTATGCCCGCGTGCCGTTTTTTTTATTGGCCGGCTTACTGACGCTGGGCATGTTCTGCTTCCATTTAGCCCCGCTCATAGGATTCTGGCCCCCCTTCAGAATTGACTATCTTATGTTATAGTCTTTCGCCCCTCAGGCTATAATACAATAGGGGGTCAATGGAAAATGACAGCGAATAAGATGGTTCCCGGCGACTTGACCCGAACCAGCGTTCTGCTATTTCTACAAGCTTTGTTTATCCATAATGCCATTTATTTAGTACGCGACTTAGCAATATTGCCAAAGCAACAAAGAATTTCTGGTTCGATACGGCGACAGTGCCTATCATAGACTTGGTACGCAAGATTACCCGTCCTTGGTATTGGCAACTGTAAGGGGCAAGCAAACGGGCTACAGGACCGAGGTAGCCTTCGGATTGGTTGCGGGCTACCGGATTATCCAGGAGCACCTGGGAGATAGCCAGATAGCGAGCCAAGTAGGCAAAGGCACAGAAATGACAATCAGCCTCCCGCTGGGAGAACCATTATAGTGGCACAATTACCGCTTGTTCTCCGACATCGCTAATTCAATGTCCAACGCCCGCATTCCCCTCGCTTTCTTAGGCCTGCTATTACTCGTCGGCGTCTTCTTGCGCGCCGGTCTCACCCGCGCCCTAGTCGACGACCTATTCTCCAACGAGACCCCTCGCCCTATACAACTGCGCGTCTGGGACTGGTGGAGCCCGGCCGGCAACGAAGAATATGGGCAATATTTCGATGCCGTCGAAAAAAAATTCGAGGCGCAAAACCCCGATATCGACATCGTCTACCAGATCGTACCCTTCGGCAATTACGTGCAGAAACTCTCGACCGCATTGGTCGGCAGCACCCCGCCCGACGTGTTCCAGTCATCGGTCTACTGGGCCGAAGGTTTTCACCAGCGCGGCATGTTGCGGCCGCTCGACGACCTGCTCACACAAAACGCCTCCGCTCCTCCGCCCGAACGCGTCACCGAAGAGATGTTCCTGCCTTCGGCCTGGCGCCACAACCAAGCCGCCGACGGCACCGTCTTCGGCGTACCGCAAATCATCGACGCGCAATGCCTGATCTGGAATCTCGACATCCTCGAAGAAGCTGCGGCCGATGACGAAGAAATACGCGCCCTCTTCGCACGCCATCCCGACGGCTCAGTCGACTACGACCGGCTGCGTTTCGACGCGGTAAAAGACTGGGACCACTTCCGCCGCCTAGCGCAAAAACTCACGCGTCGCGCACCCGACGGCACACTCGAACAAGCCGGTTTCGTCATCAACGCCTACGGTGGCGGCGCCGGTATGTTCTCACCGTGGTTGGCGGCTAACGGAGGCCACTACCAAGACGCGGCCGGCACCCGCGCGCTCTTCGGCGGAGCTGCCGGCATCGAGGCGATGCGCTTTATGGGCCAGCTCTACTGGCAAGACAAAGTCTGCCCGCCTTTCAGACGGCAGATCTCCGACTCCGAACTCTTCCAGGAGCGCAAGGTCGCCTGCATGGTCGCCGGCACCTGGTCGGGCAAGGACATCATCCGCAACACCCTCGGCTGGGGCCACTTCGCCAAAACCGCCTTCCCGCCCGGTCCACAGGGCAGCGAACAAAAAACCGTAACCTGGGGCAATATGCTCGTCGTCACCCGCCGCTGTGAAAATGTCGACGCGGCCTGGCGCTATATAAAATTCGTCTGCAGCCTCGAAGGCAACCTACTGCGCTCCAAAATCCTCGGTTACAATGGCCCGCGCCTCGATTTCTACGATACCAAGCAATGGCAACAGGCCATGGCCGCACGCCCCTATCTGTCCAATGTCAAAGAAATCTGCCTCGCCGGCGACAAACTGCGCCACACCGAAATCATCGCCGTCAACCACCAGGTAAACCCGGTTATCGAAACGCTGCTCTTGCGCTTCCCCGCCATCGAAGCCGGAACCGGCCCGCATGCCTCCGTCGCCGCCGCGCTGCAAGAAGCCGAGCGCAATGCCAATGGTGTCTTCCGCCGCTATAACCAACAGGTCGCCCGCTGGCTCGCACAAAGGGGGCAAAACTGATGCACGGCCTCGTGCCCTATCTTTATATCGCTCCGGCCTTCGCGGTAACCATCGTCTTCAGCTTCGTCTCGATGGGCATAAGCTTCTGGGCCAGCCTGCACCACTACGACGCCTTCGCCGGCGCCGCCGAATACGCCGGCCTCGACAACTACCGCCGCGCGCTCTTTGCCGACGACAGCTATTTCTGGCTGTCGCTAAAAAATACCGCGTTCTACTCGGCGATGAGCGTCATCGGCGTAATGTTGACGGCATTGCCCCTAGCGATCCTATGCCAGAAGGCCCGGCGCTACCAGGCACTCTTTCGCACCCTCTACTTTTTGCCCTCAATCACACCCGGCGTGGTCCTGGCGCTGGTCTTCTACCATATCTTCGGCGTCTGGGGCCAGTTACTCGACAATGCCTGGACCTCATTACCCGCCTTAGCGCTATTGGGCGTGTGGTCGGGCGCCGGCTACAATATGGTCATCTTTCTCGCGGGCCTCACCGAGATCCCGCGAGACTTCTACGAAGCCGCAGAAATCGACGGCGCCGGACGTTGGCACCAGTTCCGCCATATCACCGTGCCCCTGCTGCGCAATACGCTGGTCTTCGTTATGGTGATGACCATCATCGGCTCCTTCCAGGTCTTCACCTCGGTTTATATCATGACGCAAGGCGGCCCCGAACGCAGCACCGAGGTCATCGCCTATACCATCTTTATCAACGCCTTCGCCGTCGCCGGGCAGATGGGCTACGCTTCGGCGTTGGCCTGGCTGTTATTCGCGGTGGTCTTCGTCTTCGTCTTTATACAAATGCGCGTCTTCCGCTCGCGGAGGATCTACGATGAATAAAGGTTCCAAACTGGCGCTAGCCCTCATGATCTTCGGCGCGGCGGTGATGGTCTACCCCTACGCCTTTATGCTCGGCTCCTCATTCAAGACCCGCAAGGAATTCGCCGAAGACCGCCAAAGCCTGATCCCTGCCCGCTTCCAACCCAGCGAGCTACTCGCTTCCCTGCGCGGCGAAGAAAGCGCGCGCGATTGGCCCGGCGCCGACTGGCCCTTGTATCAGAATTATGTCGATGCCATCCGCTACGGTTCAGTAGACCGCTACCTAGCCAATAGCTTTATCTACGCCGTGTTGATCACCTCGGCCCAGCTCTTCTTCAACGTCCTCGCCGCCTATGCCTTCGCCCGCATGCGCTTCGCCGGCCGCGACCTGCTCTTCACGCTCTTGCTTACGACGATGATGGTGCCGCCAGCGGTCTTATTGGTACCCAACTTCCTCGTCGTGCGCGACCTCGGTCTGGTCGACACACTCTGGGGTATCCTGCTGCCTAGCTTTGCCGGTGCCTTCGGCGTCTTTCTCTTGCGCCAGGCCTTTCTCAATATCCCCGCCGAGCTCGAACAAGCCGCGCGCATCGACGGTTGCGGCTCTTGGGGCATCCTCTGCAACGTGATCCTGCCGCTGTCGAAACCGGCGCTGATCACCTTAGGCCTCTTCACTTTTATGGGCGCGTGGAATATGTTCGAGTGGCCGCTTGTAGTGCTCAGCAACCAGGACTACTACCCACTGACGGTGGGCCTAAGCTTCTTCCGCGCCGAGACTAGTTCCGACTGGCCGCGCATATTCGCTGCCAGCGCGATGGGCGCCGCGCCGTTGATCGCGCTCTTTCTAGTCGCGCAACGCTATTTGGTCGGCGGCATCAGTTTGAGCGGGATGAAGGCCTGAGCAAGGTGCCAAAAATTTCAAAAGCCCCAATACTAACTATTCGCTAATTTCCGATGGATGAAAAGTATGACAACGCGATTCCATCGCCTCAAGCAGGCCGCAGTCATCATTGTAATTGCTGTCGGAATATCCACTTGCGCAATCGCCCTGTATGTCAATTTCGCCCCGCAATTCGGTGCACAACCGCAAGGCGAGCATCTGGTCAACATCAGCGCATCCATACATTTTCAAAACGGGGCATTCGTCAATCCGGTAGAAACCGTAATGGATTACAGTTTCTCCAATACAGCTAAAATTATGCAGGACTTTTTAACCGTCGAAAATATCAGCCCGACTAGCCCCTTGCCGGTAAAATTTACGCAGGGCGCGCAAACAGCGGCCGATACTTTGACGACCGTCACCTGGTACGGCCATTCGGCTTTTCTGCTGGAAATGGAAGGCAAACGCATCCTACTCGACCCGATGTTCGGCCCGGCGGCCTCTCCGTTTTCTTTTTTCGGCCAACGCTACGCCTATGCACAACCGATCGATCTCAATCAATTTACCGAGATCGACGCCGTAATCATCTCCCACGACCACTACGACCACCTGGACTATCCATCGATCGTCAAACTAAAACCGCATGTCGGTCACTTCTTCGTGCCTCTGGGTGTGGGTGCTCATCTTATGCGATGGGGCATAGCTGAAGATAAAATTACCGAACTCGACTGGTGGGAAAGCGCGGCGTTCAAGGACCTCACCTTCACCGCCGCGCCCGCCCGCCATTTCTCGGGCAGGTCGATCAGCGACCGAAACAAAACGCAATGGGCCTCATGGGTACTGCAGGGACAATACAACAACCTCTATTTCAGCGGCGATGGCGGCTACGCGGATCACTTTAGGGAAATCGGCGACAAATACGGCCCTTTCGACCTGACCCTAGTCGAGTGCGGACAGTATAACCAACGCTGGGAAGCCATCCACATGATGCCGGAGCAGAGCCTACAGGCCAATATAGATTTGCGCGGCAAGGTCGTAATGCCCATCCATTGGGGTGCGTTCGACTTGGCATTGCACGAGTGGAGGGACCCGGTGATTCGTCTACTGGCCGCCGCTGAGAAACAGGATATAAAAGTGGCGACCCCATATATCGGCGAGCGCTTTACCATCGGGCAGGACGTACCGCACAAGAAATGGTGGCAGACGCTGGACTAGTCTGTCGCCTTTATGCCGCTGGAATCCAGATCGAGAGCGAACCTGGCTGGGGCGCACCCAAGTAAGCATCCACCTCCCGGCCCGTTCAACTACGCAATAAAATTGAGCCCTAACGCAACAACGTCATCTTGCGCGTAAGCACCACCGGCTGCCCCCCCGCGCCCAACATTTGCAATCGATAGAAATACACCCCGCTGGCCGCCGGCCGGCCCCGCAAATCGCGCCCGTCCCAACGCACCGCATGCTCACCAACTGCTTGCGGCCCCGCAGCTAGCACCGCCACTTCCTGACCCAATAGGTTATATACTGTCAATTTTGCCGCCCCGGCGCGCGGCAGGGAAAACCGCACCACCGTCGCCGGGTTGAACGGATTCGGCGCGTTGGGATGCAACGCGAAACTTCCGAGCACCTGCGCCTCTTCCCCTATCGACGTGGGCACTTCCGGCGGCGCTTCTTCGCCGATCGTAAACCAGACCGGCAACTGCGCTCCGCTCGCATAAGGCGTCGAAGGACTTGCCGCGCGAATCTTGTCGTCGCGCAAGCGAATCCGGCGCAAGGTCTCAACCCCACCTACCCGGCGCTGAAAAACCAACTCGCTGTCATCGGGCGAATAGCGTGGATGGCCGATGCTGTCGCCATTCGGCTCGACGACATTGGCCGTGCCGTTAAAGAGGTCCGCCGCCCAGATCTCGCTGATGCCGGCGTCGAAATCCACCCGTTCGAAGGTGAAGAAATTGTCGTTGGTCTGCGCGAAAGACGGGTTACCGATATTGATTTCGGGTGGCTGCGCCGGGAAAACAGGCAGGATCAACTCGTTGTCGACGTCGAGCATATTGATCCGCCAAAACTCGATGGTAACCCCGCTATCGGCGGCCACCGTGTTAAAAGCATCGAAGAGCACAAATTTGCCCTCGTGATCCCAGTCGAGCGCGTCGGCAAAACGAGTGACGTAGGAGCGCACGTCCTGCTGGGTCGTGGGGTTGTAGAGTTGGACAGCCTTACTCAGATCTGGGTCTTGTAAGTCAAAGATAAAAAGCGTCGAATCGCGGAATGAAGTAGTCGCCACCAACCGCCGCCCGTCGGGAGACAGCGCGATCGAGGCCCAGTCCCCGCGCTGGCTAACGACCTGCTCGTCGCTGCCGTCGGGCCGTATCGAACGAATAAAATTGTCCGCGTCGATAAAGAAGATCATCGCGCCGTCGGCGCTCACCGAGATCGGGTTGTTGGTGCGGGTAAACACCTGGGTCGCGGTCAGCTGCACAATATCGTCGGCCGAATCTATTTTCGGCTGCACTAGCACCAGGCTATTATCGTTTTGCTCGGCGTTGACCACCGCGATCCACTCTTCGCCGACGACAGGCACGCGATCAACGGGCGCCTCGGCCACCGGCTCGCCCGCCAGCACACCGACCGCGTCAAAGGCCGCCGCCACCCCTTGCACTTCGGTCCCTCCCTCGCCATAGAGGTCCGCCGCCGCCCGCTCGGTGGCCAAGCGCATATCGACAAAGGTCGCCTGGGTGTTGAGATAGCGGCCATCGAGCACCCGATAGTAAATCTGTTCGGTCTTGTCGCGACCGATCGCCTCAGCGAGCAAAAAACAGGCGCGGTTGGGGATGCCGCTGTTGATATGGACCCCGCCATTGTCCTGGTTGATATCCAACGCCACGAACTCGTCCATATGTCCGGGTTGCCAGAAACGATCGCCGCGCGAGCCGCCATTGTTGGGGTCGGCCATATCGCGCATCGCGCCGGAAGGAAAAAAACGGCTGCGGGCGACATCCTCTCCGAGACGCCAGTCTTCGCGGTCAACCATCGCCGCGAAGACATCGGCGATGGACTCGTTGAGCGCCCCCGACTCGAAGCGGTAGGCAAGATTCACCGTGCGTTCGATCACGCCGTGCGCCATCTCGTGCGCCGCCACGTCCAACGACCCGGCCAGCGGCGAAAAGGCGTTGGCGCCGTCGCCGAAGGCAACAAAGGCGCCATTCCAAAAGGCGTTGTCCATCGGCCGACCACCCTCGCCGACGTGGATCACCGCCGTCACCGTGCCGCCGCGCCCGTCGAGCCCCAAGCGCCCGTGGGTGTTTAAGAAATAATCGAAAACCCGGCCGATGTGGTGATGCGCCGAGACCGCCACGGGATCCGCCCAGGTATTGTCGTCGGAGGTCACATGGGAGAGCCGACTGCGCCGGTTCAGACTGCTGCCCTGCAAGTCCAATGTCATCAGCGCCCCGCGCGGCCGGTTGAGTACGTCCGGCTGCAGCGCGGCGAAAGACGGTTGGGAGCCGTCGATCATAAAGAAGGTGCCACCGGACTCGTAGACATTGAGTGTGCGCACACGACCGCCGAGGTCTACGCCTTGCCCGGTGCTCGGCCCTTCGGTCTGGGTGTTGTTATACGCTTCGATCAGATGACCGTCTTCCGCATCGACGAAATAGTGCCAGTTATCGCGCATATTGGGGCGAATCCGTACCTGCCATACCAAGCGGTGTACCCCATCGACTTCGCGCAGGAACAACTCCGCCGCCGGTCCTTCGTAAGCGAGCAGTCCGGCCGTCATCGCATCGAATTCTTCCAAGACCGCGCGCTGCCGCAAATGCCCGCGGGCCACGGCAATCGCCGCCACCGCATCCAAGGCCGGAGAGACACCGACCTCCTGCGGCGTAGGCGTGTAACGCCCATTGAAACCATAGGGCCGACCGGCCTGGTCCAGGTGCACCACCAAGTCGCCGCCCCAAACCGGCACGCCCCCGCGTTGCTGTTGAAACTGCACATGATGTTGTCCGACCAGGTCTTGGTGCACCGCGCGCTCGGCTAATTCAATACGGGGGTCCCGCAACTGAAAAAGCACCTTGTGCTGCTCGACAAAAGCCAGCGCCCGCGCGCCCGGATCAGCCACATCCACCGCCACGACCTTCGCCGCTGGCACAGGGGCCATCATAAAGATCGGCGTGCCGTTTTGCGGGTCACGGCGGATCTGCCAGCCTGGTAGGCGGGCATTAGAATCGAGATTGATCATCCGCTGTCGCCGCAAACTCACCGTAGACGAAGATGGGATGAGCACGGTTTTTTTCGCAGGAAAAGGTGGCTTGAACGCCTGGTGTAGACGCCAAGCTAGATCGTCCAGTATCTCGTCCCGGTGGGAGGGACGTTGGCTTTCGAGTCGGGCCTCCGCACGCACCTGCCAACGCTCTTTAAGCGTCGGGGCATCTTGCGCATGGGCCGGTTGCAGCCCGGCTATCGAGGCGAACAAGGTCGCGTAGGTCAGTATCGTTTTCATAAGGGCTCGCAGTTTTCTTGCAGACTAAGCGAGTCTGCCGCGAGTTCCAATATATCGCTATAAATATTTTCTATTGTGACCGTAATCACATTTACTGCATCTAATCATACGACAAACAGGTTGTAGGACCTTGCACCACCAAAACAAAAAGAGCTTCCTCATGGGTTGTTATAATCTCGCCGTCATCGGCACCCCCGTAGAAAAAGTCTGGCCCGCCCTGCGCGACAACCTTCGCCGGCTAGTAGTAAATAAATCAAGAAAAGGCCGCCGGATGCGTCGTGCACCCGGCGACCTTTTCCGTTCTAAATAGCGCGTCCCCGCGCCCTATCCAGGGTACCAAACGATGCGCGGATCATCCGGATCGCGCTGGTAATCCCAGGCCCCGTCGACCAACTTCGTCAAGTCGTAGCCAGGCCGCCAATCGAGCAGAAACTTGGCCTTATTATTATCGAGCCAAGTCCGATGAAAAGGCGTCCCGATGTCAACGCTGGGCAGACCGCGTGTCTGCGCTAAGTATTCGGCCATGCGCCGATAATCCACCGGCTCGTCCATGCAGATATTAAACAACTGCTGGCGCGCCGCTGGGCAATCAAGCGCCGCCATAACCGCCGTCGCCAAATCCTCGACATGCACGAAGTTGCGCAGTATCGGTTCGCCCTCGGGGTCGAGCATCACCGGCACTGCGCCGCTATCGACATATTCGTCAGCCTTCTTCTCGCCCACCATCTCGCGCCACCTCGGCCCCCCGAATACATCCTCGCCGAAAGACAGCGTGTATTTGAAGTCGTCCTTCTCCATAAT
>DQLG01000676.1 GCA_015660315.1 Candidatus Latescibacterota bacterium | reverse complement strand
CGGTCGAGGGTCCGAAGATTACGAGCGGGTCTTCAACCAGATGGTCAACCTCTGGACCGACTACCCGGCCGCCAAAGAAATCGCCTTCCACCCCCGTCTCGCAGAAAGCGCCCGTCTGCTAAGCGATAGCCGCCACGTGCGCATCTACCACGACCACGCGATGATCAAGCCGCCTGGACAAAAAAGCAAAGAGACCAACTGGCACCAGGACGCACCCTATTGGCCGATGGAACCCGTCGGCGCGCTGTCGGCCTGGATCGCGGTCGACGACGTGACCCCAGAAAACGGCTGCCTGCACTTCGTACCCGGCTCGCACCAATACGGCCGCCTCGAAGCGATCAAACTCGGTGTCGCAGGCGAGAGCATCGTCGACAAGATGAAAGACCAGGGCTACGACGTGCCCGAACCGGTGACCATGGACATGGCTGCCGGCGGCGTCACCTTCCACCACGGCTGCACCTTCCACTACGCCGGGGCCAACCAGACTGAGACACCGCGCCGCGCCTTCGCCATTATCTTTATCCCCGACCACACCAACTTCACCGGCACGCACGACGCCGCCGGTGCTGCACAAGAGATGCAAGCCGGCGGCCCTTGGAACCACCCATTGCATCCCATTCTGGCGGGCGACTAACTGCATCACCCAGGCCTTTCGTGAGGGCTGGGCCTTTTTATTTGCCCATCTGTTTGATATTCTGCAAACAGCGGTCGACGCATTCGAGCGGCGTGAACGCATAGGACTCCTGTTCAACAATATACCACTGCGTCGCGCCGCTTTTTTCGCAGACCTCGAAGACCCGCGCCCATTCAACCTCGCCCTCGCCGATCAACGCCTGGTCATTCGTCGACGAATGCTCCTTGAGATGGACCAACTGCGCCCGGCCCGGATATTTCTCCAGAAAGCCCACCGGCTCCGCACCGCCGTGATACATATTGCCGGTATCCAACTGCATCACCACTTCTTTCTGCGTATGGCCAAAGAAAGTGTCCCAAGGTAACTCCCCGTCCATTTCCTGAAATTCTACATGGTGGTTGTGGTAACCGGTCTGCATATCGTGCGCCGCGAGCTGCGTTGCAATCTCATTGAAAATCCCCGCCGTCGCCATCCACGCCGCCCGCGAATCACGCCGCTCGGCGGCCAAGCCGGCTACGATCAAATAGCGGTTGTCCAGCGTCTTGTTGAAAGCTACCGTCTCTTCTAACGCATCACCCAATAAAGTATCGAGGCCAATATGCGTGCCGACGATCTGCAAACCGTACGCATCGCATAATCCCTTTAACTCGGCGGCACCCCGCTCGTAATACCCGGCGAATTCTACGCCCTCATAGCCCATATCGGCCACCGCCTTGATCGAACCCTCTAAATCGCGGGCGCAATCTTCGCGTATCGAATAAAGCTGCAGTGCAATCGGTATCCGGCCCATGGTATTCCTTTCTCGCGGTCGTTTTCACTGTGTTCAGGTGTTAAAAAGCTATGCAATGCCCGCTGTACCTTCAACTCAACGAATTTGAACGGCAAGCTGACAAGCGCTATACTTTTTGCGTGTAATTTTTCACCGGCACCCTTTATAGGCCCTTATCCTATTTTCCTACGAGGCAAAGATGCAAACAACACATACACCGCTTCACCTATTTGTGCCGGCGCTTTGCTTACTACTACTAACCGCCATCCCCACCCAGGCGCAATCACAAGAAACACTCGTCAACACCTTAGTAGCAATCACCCTTACCGATGGCACACAAGTACAAGGCACCATTCTCCGGCAAGACAAGACCCATATCACCATCGCGACCTCATCCGGTCTAGAAGTAAGAGTGCCGCGCGGTTCGATCGTCTCCACCCGCAACATAAAAAGCAGCAACGGCGCCCTCACTCGCTCCGACCCCAACTACTCCCGTCTGATGTTCGCACCGACCGGCCGCCCGCTGCGCAGGGGGCAAGGCTACTGGTCCAACTATTATATCTTCTTTCCTGGAATCACCT
This sequence comes from Candidatus Latescibacterota bacterium, assembly GCA_015660315.1. Taxonomy (GTDB): domain Bacteria; phylum Latescibacterota; class UBA2968; order UBA8231; family UBA8231. Next base: position 1,035 of record DQLG01000676.1, on the reverse strand, counting down.
ACGGCCTCACCAACCAAATCAGCATAACCGCGGGGCTTTCGGTCTTTCCCGGCCTGGGCCTCGGCGACCAATTCCTGTCGCTGGCTCCCAAAATCGCCCTCTACCAAAACGACGACTTCGCCCTATCCGCCGGCACGCTCTATATGAAAATTTCCGACAAAGGTGGCGGCATGGCCTTTCTCGTCGGCACCAAGGGATCCCCCGATAAAAGCTTCACCGCCGGCCTCGGCCTTGGCTATATCAACGAAAAAGACGAGGCCGTGGACTTCGCCGCGCACCCGGTGATCCTGCTCGGTGGTAACATTCGCCTCTCCGACAGCCTGGCCCTAGTCTCGGAAAACTGGTTTATCACCGGCGAAAATCTAGGCCTCGGCGAACAACCCATAGGTATCGCCCTGCGTTTCTTCGGCAAGGACCTCGCCGTCGACTTAGGTGCGATCATTATCGGCGAGATCATCAAAGAAGGTTTTCCCATCCCCTGGCTCTCCGCCGTTTACCACTTCGGCGATTGATCCATGACGATCCATTCTTTCCTCACCCTTCCTTTCTGCGACCAACCATGACAACGCGCATCGGCATTATCGGCATCGGCGGTTTTGCCGCCCATTACCACCTGCCTCACCTGCTCGCCCGCGACGACGTGCGCATAGCCGGCATCTGCGATACGGACGCCGCCCGCTTGGAAGAAGTGGACCCGCGTCTTACTGATATACCAAGCTTCACCGACTATCGTCCCCTATTAGACCTCGGCCTCGACGCACTACTTATCAGTTCGCCCAATATCTACCACTTCGAGCAGTGCCAAGCTGCGCTCAAAAGAGACCTGCACCTGCTCGTCGACAAACCGCTGACCATCACCAGCGACGAGGCCGCGACCCTTATCGCGTTAGCTCGCACCCGCCAGCGCATCCTGATGACGGCCTATACCCGGCACTTTATGGCTAGCGCTCGCCGCGTCAAAGACCACCTCGCCGCCGGTGCCGTGCCGCAAGCCATCACCGCCGTACAACGCAAAAACATCGACGACCGTGCACT
>DQLG01000825.1 GCA_015660315.1 Candidatus Latescibacterota bacterium | reverse complement strand
GCAACATGTCGATAGAAGAACTTGAGGGCGCTCACCGCCTGGTTTAGCGTTGCCCGCGACAACTGCTCTGCGTCGATTAGATGGAGCAGATACTGTCGGATTTCGCGTTCGCTGACCGAAAGCAGATCCTGGTTTATATGCCGTTTAAAACGCAGTAGGTGATTGCGATAGGATTTCCGTGTCTTAGGACTATAAGCGCGAAGTTTCATCTCGTCTTCAACTCTGGCGACAAAAGCCTGTTCTTCATCGCTCAAGGTGTCCCAGCGCCGTTGGGTGACAGCACCTGGGCGTCGCTCTGGCTGGGCGAACACTTTCGGTGGTGTTTTGACGAAGAGCGTTGTAAGCCGATCTAACGCTGCAGATGTATAGGGAATGCTCCAGCATTTTTTCTCGGGATGCCAGCGGCGCCCCGCAATACTCTTGATGCGCTCTACTGTATCTGGATGATAGGGAAAAAATACGAGCAGGCGGCCATGATTTGTGGGACGCAGGTCAAAATTGGGTATGGATGGTAGGGGCGGCAGATCGGCCATGATAAATCTCCTGAGAAAGGTGAAGTACCAAACCCATCCAAAATGCGTGCCAGTGTCGTTGGGATTTATGAGATATTACTGTATTAACCAGAGCAGAGGAGAAATGTCGGGCGAAGGAGAAAGATGGAAGTGTTTCTCTGCTGAAACGATAGTGCGTATTAATCGAAGCACTCAGTCTTCTTCTTTTTTGACCATATCGTCCAACTTCCAATCGAGCGGAATGCGCATCCGCCCCTCGTTTTTGCGATCGAAGAGCAGGAAGTTTTCTTTTAAGCCGTAGTAGAACAGATCCCGTGTCAGCTCGACATCCTTCTGGCAGTATTCCTCGATGAGATTCATCTTGCCCTCTTTAAACCACTTGAGTGCCATCAGGCCATCGGCTGTTTTGGCGGCATTAAGGGTCGCCTTGCCGACTGAGTCGAGGCTGACGCGGTAGCGCAGACGTTGGTGGATCTCACGCAAGATGTCGAGGGTGTTGAGCGTCTTGAAGTCGAATTTACTGTAGCCGCGCAAGACGGTGTAATCGAAACCAATGACATTGAAACCGACGACGAGATCGGCCTTTTGTAGATGCTCGATGAGTTCGTCGACATTTTCTTCAAAATATGAAGTGCATTTTTGCTCGTGGCTGTCCCAGATTATACCGACGGACATGCCCATCATATAGGCCTTGTTCCAGCCGCCGACTTCGGCAGCCGAGCGTTGCGTTTCGAGGTCGAAGACCACGACGCGCGGGCCTTGCTCGGGTGGCGTATCCTCGGGCTCTTCCTCGTCTTCCCAATCGGCGAACATCGGCGCCTCCTCTTCGAGGTCGCCGGCAGGCGACTTATCGGCTTCGATCTTTTCGCGGCCGGTGAGCACCTTGAGCAGATGGATCGAGCCGGCTTTGTCGAGCGGCACATTGCCGGCGCCGCAGGTGGGGAAGTGGATACAGGACGGGCAGCCCAACTCACAATCGCAGGACTCGACCATTTCCAGCGTCATCTCCAGTAAACGATCCAATTCGGCGAAGCCCTTCTCCGCTAAGCCGATGCCGCCGGGGTGGTAGTCGTAGACAAAGATCGCGCCCTTGCGCAATTGCGGGTGCAGTGGATAACAGATGCCGCCGACATCGGTGCGGTTACTCAGTGCGAGCAGAGGAAAGAGCGATTTCATCGCGTGCTCGATGGCGTGGATCGAACCCATGTAGTGGTATTTTCGGCGGCTCAAATCCTTCTTGAAATGCGCGTCGAGCTCGATCCAGAAACCCACCGTTTCGAAATGCTCGACCGGGGATTCGAGTGGGTGCTTGCTGATGATGACCTGGTCACCGGTGCGGATCTTTTCGTAGGCGACGACCTGTGAGCTGACTTTGAGCCGGCCGATTTTGGCCATAAAGCCGTCCATGGGGCGCGAGCGCAACTCCTCGATGATCTCGGTGTTCTTATCGGATTTGGCACGGGTGAAGAAGGGTACGTCGACTTCCTGAGCGTAGATCTGGCCCTTTTCGGGGTTGCGGCCGCTGATTTGGTATTGGCGGCCGCGGTGCAGATAGATCGCGCCATCGTAACACTCGCCGTAGACCTGGCCGCCGCTGACGGTGCCGATCAGGTTTTTCTTGCCGCTCTCAATGATATTATAGGACTCGCCGATGGTGCGCATGCTGACCAGGCGATGCGGTTGTTTGCGTGCGGCAAACCAGGCGTCGCCCTCGGCACTTTGCAGCAGCGCCCCTTCTTGCACCAATTCATCAACGGCCGATTTCCAGTCGAGGTGCTGGTATTCGGGCTCGTGGATGGTGAGCGGGAATTCACGAGCGGCACAGGTGAGATGATTTTTGAGAATGTATTTATTGGCGGGATCAACGACGGCGTCTTCGACACCGCGGTCGAAGAATTGCACTGGGTGCTTCATGAAGTACTGGTCGAGCGCGTCTTTGGAGGCGATGAGGATGATCAACGACTCGCGGCCGGCGCGGCCAACGCGGCCGGCGCGCTGCCAGGTATTGATGATCGAGCCGGGATAGCCGACCAGCACGCATACGTCAAGGCCGCCGATGTCGATGCCGAGTTCCAATGCCGAGGTGGAAACCACGCCCAATAGCTCGCCGGTGTTGAGCGCCTGCTCGATCTGGCGGCGCTCTTCGGGCAGATAGCCAGCACGGTAAGAGGAGATCTTGGCGCGCAGGTCGGGGCGCGACTGTGTGGCCCAGCGGTAGACCAGTTCGGTGATGACGCGGGCGCGGGTAAAGACGATGGTGCGGTATTCTTTGAGCACGCTCAGGCGCAATAAATTTGCGGCGAGGGTATTGGGGCTTTCGGCAGGGTTTAAAAAGACGAAGTGGCGCGCGGCGGCCGGTGCGCCATTGTCGGTGATCTCGTGGAATGTACGGTTTAGCAGGTCGCCGGCCAGCTGTTTAGGGTTGCCCATCGTTGCTGACGAGGTGATATAGGTCGGCTCGGAGCCATAGTAGGCGCAGATGCGGTTCAGTCGGCGGAAAAGGTGCAGGATATGGGTACCGAAGACGCCGCTATAGGTGTGTAATTCGTCGATGACGACATAGCGGAGCCCGGTGAAGAAGTCGGCCCAGGCCTCGTGGAAGGCGAGGATGCCCGAGTGCAGCATATCGGGGGTGGTGAAGAGCACCTGCGGCGGGTTGGCGCGAATCTTTTTGCGGCGGTAGTTGGTGGTGTCGCCGTCGTAGATGTCTGCGGTGAATTCGCCTTCGAGACCGTCCATCAGGCGTTTTATTTCTTCGAATTGATCCTGTTCGAGTGCTTTGAGCGGGAAGATGTAGAGTGCGTGTGCAGTGGGGTCGTCGAGCAAGGTGGTCAGTACCGGGATATTGTAGACCATCGTCTTGCCCGAAGCGGTGGGCGTGGCGATGGCGACGTGCTGGCCTTGCAGGACTTTTTCGATGCCCTCGACCTGATGTGTATACAAGGCGGGTATCTGTGCGATTTTTAGCAACTCGCCGACGGCAGGCGGTAAGTGTGAGATGTCGTGCACTAGTTGCTCGGGGCGCGCCGGTATCGTCTCGTGATGGACGACAAAGTTGCCCAGTACCCGGCGTTTGAGATAGTTGAGATAGTCGAGGATGGTTTCGGAGTCGCTATAGCCCTGCTCGGGCGAGGCGTCGCGGATCACGGCATATTCCAGTTTGGCTAAGGAGTAACTGCCCAAAAGGATAGCAGATGATATGGACGGTGGCAAGGTGCGGTGTGCCGGCCAGGGATGTTACGTGAGCAGGGGAGCAGCGGTTTATCTTAAGTCAGAACCTACATGCCATTTTTTAGCTATCGCGCAGTGGAGCCAATAGAGACTGCTTGAGATCGCCGAAATGTTTGTGGTAATCCTCTTGCGAACGGCGAATAACGTCGTAGGCTTCGCCGCGGTCGTAGATATGGGTGATCTCGGTGGTTGGTTTGGGCGCGTCGGGGGCTTCTTTATACGTAAGAAAGTAGTGTTGCAGGCGCTGGACCAATGGGTGTGGGCATTGATAGATATCACGCATATCGCTGTAGAATGCGTAGAGCGTCAGCGCTCAAGATCAGCATCATATATAGAATGATGAAAATAGATTTAGGTAGATTCATATGGCCTCCATTTGCCCTTTAGACGCGAATGGGTACCCGGGCATGACGTTGGCCACCGTATGTGGTTGATCTGCATTGGGCAAAACAATAGTTTAGCCTTCAATCTGAAAGGACCTATATGAACGAAACTGCCCGCGGCGTCGACCGCAATCTGACCAACTATGCAGACGCCGGTTTTAGCCGCTATCTACGTCGCGCTTTTTTGGCTTCGGCTGGTTATGACGGGGGGGATCTAGAGCGGCCGGTCATCGGCGTGATAGATACCTCGTCCGATTATAATACCTGCCATCGGGATATGCCGCAGTTGGTAGAGTCGGTCAAGCGCGGGGTATTGGAAGCGGGTGGGTTGCCGATGGTTTTTCCGACCATTTCGCTCGGTGAGATTCTACTCTCGCCGACGGCGATGCTCTATCGCAACTTGATGGCGATGGAGACCGAGGAAATGATCCGCGCGCAGCCGATGGACGCAGTGGTGTTGTTGGGCGGGTGCGATAAGACGCTGCCAGCGCAGTTGATGGCTTCGGCCTCGGTGGAGGTGCCGGCGATCCATTTGGTGGCCGGCTCGATGTTGACGGGGGACTGGCGCGGTGAGCGCTTGGGCGCTTGTACTGATTGTCGGCGCTATTGGGCGCAGCATCGGGCTGGTGATCTCGATGAGCAGGCCATCGTCGGGGTGCGGCAGAGCCTGTGCCCGACATCGGGCACCTGTATGGTGATGGGTACGGCCTCGACGATGGCCTGTTTAGCCGAGGCGTTGGGCATGATGTTGCCGGGTGCGGCCTCGCCGGCGGCGGTGACGGGCGCGCGTTTGAGGATGGGGGTGGCGACGGGGCGGCAGGCAGTGGCGCTCGCTGTGGAAGGGCGGACGGCGCGCGATATATTGACGCGGGCGGCGTTTGAAAACGCGTTGAAAGTATTGGCGGCGTTGAGCGGTTCGACCAACGCGGTGGTGCACTTATTGGCGATTGCCGGGCGTGCGGGGGTGGAGTTGTCGTTGGATGATTTTGATGCTTTTGCAAAGCAGGTGCCGCTATTGGTCGATTGTAAGCCGGCGGGCGTGGGGTATATGGAGGATTTCGATAAGGCCGGCGGGGTGCCGGTGTTGTTGAAGGCGTTGGAGGGCGTACTCGATCTAGATGTCGTGGGGGTCGATGGAAAAACGCTGGGGCAGCAATTGCAGACGGTGGAGCCGCCGGCGGATTGGCAGACGACGATTCGCACGCTCGACGCGCCGTTGGGGCCGGCTTCGTCGTTGGTGGTGTTGAAGGGTTCGTTGGCGCCGGACGGGGCGGTGCTGAAAAAGGCGTCCTCTTCACCTCATTTGCATAAACACCGCGGGCCGGCGGTGGTGTTTGACGGGCCGGACGACGCGGCTAGAGTCGACGACCCGGCCTTGGCTATTACACCCGAACACGTGCTGGTCATGCGCTATGCGGGGCCGGTGGCGATGGGCATGCCCGAGGCGGGGTCGATGCCCTTGCCGAAATATCTGGCGGAGCAGGGGGTCAAAGATATGGTGCGGATTTCGGATGGGCGGATGAGCGGAACGGCCTATGGTACGGTGGTTTTACATGTTGCGCCGGAGGCGGCGGTTGGTGGAGTATTGGCGTTGGTGCGCGATGGGGATATGATTGAATTGGATGTGGAGGCGGGGCGAGTGGATTTGTTGGTCGAGGAAGAGGAATTGGCGAGGCGGCGGGCGGAGTTGGTATTGCCGGTTTTGCCAAAGAGGGGGTGGCGCCGGTTGTATGGCGAGCGGGTGATGCAGGCGAATTATGGGGCGGATTTGGATTTTATGCGCGATGACGGTTAACAGACGGAGATACTATGCTTAGTGCATTGCTTGCAGAACGCGAAAAAGACGGCAAACCGATTCGGGTTGGGATTATCGGTACGGGCAAATTCGGCGGGGGATTGGTGACGCAGATTTCGCGGATGAAGGGAATGGTGGTCTCGGCGATTGCCGATATAAAACCGGAGAATGCCGAATACGCTTATACTGCGGCCTATGGGGATGATGTGACGCTGTCGCGGGTGGATAGTGCGCAGGCCTTGGAGCAGGCGATACACGTGGGGCAGTTCGCGGTCGTCGAAGACGGTTTGCTGGTGGCACGGGCGGCGGGATTGGATGTGGTGGTAGAGGCGACGGGGCTTACCGAGGTCGGGGCGCAGATGGCCAGTGCGACCTTAGAGGCCGGCAATCACCTGGTGATGGTCAATGTCGAGACGGATGTGACGGTAGGGGCGATGTTGAGGCGGAAAGCCGATAGCGCTGGAGTGGTCTATTCGTTGGT
>DQLG01000658.1 GCA_015660315.1 Candidatus Latescibacterota bacterium | reverse complement strand
GGCGAAAATGGCGATCATGCGCGCCAACACCCAGGCCAGGGCCAGGCGGTCGTCGTTTTGGCCTTGCTCGAGGTCATAGTCCTGTACGCCGTTTTCGCACAGGCCGCGTGATAGCGTTGTAATAGTCGGCCTTCAACGCGCGGCGCTTTTCGATCTGCAATGCGGCCGTGGCCATCATCCTTCGAAGGCGAGCACGCGCAGCGGGATGGCGTCAGTCTCGGCGGCGGGCAGTGGCTGGGCGAAAACGTAGACGCGAGGTCGTTGCAACTGGTCCAGGTGATCCAGGCTTTCGATTAGGGGAATGCCATTTGTGAAAAGCAGATGGTGGTTGGGCAGGCTGCGGTCGCCGGGGATGTCGAGGCCGGGGGTGTCGATACCGAGCAACTTGATGCCTTGCTCAACGAGCCAGCGCAGGGCATCGGTAGAAGGATAGGGCAACTCGCCGCCGCGCTTGTCCCAATCGAAGCGGAAGAAGGTGATATCGCCGGGTCGCACACCACCACCGGGTGCCGCGGCGCGTTGCAGTTGCTCGGGAGACAGCGCCTTGCCTTGCGCTTCTTCGCTCAGGTCCAACACGATCGCCTCGCCGAAGAAGCGCTCGAGGTTGAGGTCAATAATGCCGGTGCCGTTTTCAATCGCGTGCAGCGGTGCCTCAACGTGAGTACCGGCGTGGCCGCCCATTTCGAGACTGGTAGTAATATACCAGCGGTCAGAGGGTGGCTCGTCGACTTCGACGACTGAAGTGCGGTAGTGGACGAAGCGGTGATCGCAGGGCGTAATGGGCCGCGAGAGATCGAGCATGCGGCTGTAGCGAAAGGAGGGGACTTTCACGCGATGGCTTTTTTTAGCGCGGTGCAGGTTTCGCCGTCGTTGGCGTAGGCGGTCAGGGTGCCGCTCAAGGTCACGCGGCCGTCGTAGCCATAGAGGCGCAGCGCCTGTAGAAATTGCGCGTGCTGCTCGGGCGTGGTCTCGGGCCGACCGCGGCCCGGTTCGGCGATGTGTGCGTGAATTAGGTGCGGCGCGGCGGCTTCGAGCGTGTCGAAGGATTCGTCGTTGAGTTTCATATGGAAGAAGTCGGCCATTAATTGAGCATGCGTGCGGTCGACGCCGGCGATAAACTCGGTCGCATCCTCGACTGTGTTGAGCAGATTGGCGTCGTCGCGATTGTAGGGTTCGAGTGCGACCTTGACGTTGCGCGGCTCGCCGATATCGGCGCACAGATGCATAAAGTCGCCTACCTGTTGGCGGGCCTTTGTCTGGTCGAAGCCGTCGGGCACCCAGCGCGATCCGCCGCTGCCGTAGCCGATGACCCCGATGCCGGCCCGTTGCATGCGGTCGAAGATGCGCGTGACGAAGACGCGCAGCCGCTCCAGGCTGACATCGGGACCGACGACCATTAGCCCGCGCCCTTGCGGGTCGGGGATAAAGCCGCACAGCGATTTCATCGGCAGCTGGTGTTTTTCAATGCGCGCTAGACACGCGCGCTCGGCGGCCGCATCGTCCTCGTCGGGTCCGAGCATGGCGGGGAAACCTTCGATATAGTCGTAGTCCCAGTCGAAGGCCTCGTCGTATTCGCGCTCGTTGGTGATCAGGATGCCGATTTCCATAGCTATTTGTCCTTGATCCAACTCATGCTCTCGCCGCGCACCAGGAAGGAGCGCTCGTCCCAAAAACCTGGACGGGTGACGGGAATGCGGCCTTCTTCAACGGCGACATCTAAGGGATTGGCCCGCGTTTGTAATGGCAGTGAGACGCGCTCGTGCATGCGCGCCGACTCATAAACGGCCATCATGATTTCGGTGGCGGCCTTACCATGCTCGGCCTTGCCATAGTAGTCCTCGAAATCGCCCTCGATCCAGCGGCAGATGCCGTAGGCCTGATCGACGAAGGCGTTGCCGTAGCCGCCGGCGGCTTCTTCGTCGGGCTCGAAGACTTTCCAGCCATTGGAAGATGCGTTCATGTAGCGCAGGCTATTATCGTTGACGACGATCATGCCATCCTCGCCGTAGATGTGCGCGCCGACCTCGTAGGTGTCGTTCATCTCGTTTTCGATCACGCCTTCGATGCCGCCCTCGTAGCCGATAATGCCGGCGCAGCGGTCCTCGACCCGGTGCCCGAAGACGAAGTGGTCGGTGTGGCGTTCGACCGAGCCCATCACCCAGTTTACCTTCGGGTCGCCGAGCGCGTAGAGCTGGAAGTCGATGCAGTGCGTGCCGGTGTTCATCATGCCGGCTTTGATTGCCGACCACAGGCGTTGCGGTTTGCCGATGGCTCCATCGGCGATCATGCGGCGGGCTTCGCGCCAGCAGGAATAGAAGCGGCGCTGGTGGCCGATGGCGAGTTTTACTTCGTTGCGCTGGGCGGCAATGATCATCGCGTCGGCTTCGCCGATAGATATGGCCATCGGTTTTTCGCAGAGCACGGCTTTGGGGCGGCGCGAGCAAGCGGCGATCGACATTTCAGCGTGTTGCGGATCCCAAGAACAGACGCTGATGATGTCGAGGTTTTCTTTGTCGAGCATTTCGCGGTAATCGGTATAGGTCGCCTTGACGTCGAAGTCAGCGGCATAGCTGGCGAGCGCTTCGGGGTGCGCATCGGCGATGGCGGCGATTTCGGTGTGCTCGCATTCGGCCCAGCCGCGGCCGTGCTCGCGGGCGATGCGGCCGGAGGCGATGACACCGACGCGGTATTTGGCTGCCATGGTAGGGAATCCTTTCTGTCGCGCCGGGATGGTTGGCATTCGGCGTCTCTTAGATTGTGGGTTTGCTTGCTTGCAGGGGAATAGATACGTCAAAGCAAGGTGGGGCGCAAATGGGTAATCGGGCGGGGTGACGCAGATATTTACGGATGAACTTGCTTGCTCCGCTATTTTCGCGCTTGTTAGATAAAAAAAGAAGGAGTATGCAATGACCCCGGAAGAAAAATTCATCTTCGACCTCGACGGCTACCTACTCGTCAAAAACGTCCTGACTCCAGCCGAAGTAGACGACCTCAACGCGCTAGCCGACGAGGCGTGGCCCGGCGAATACGAAGAAAACGGTCTGCGGCGCACCAGCCGCATATCGCTGTGGGGACCGGCTAGCCAAAACCTTATCGATCACCCGAAGGCCCTGCCCTATATGGTCGAACTGCTCGGTCCCAAGGTGAGGGTCGATCACGACTACAGCATTTTTATGCGCAAGGGCGGCAAGGCGGGCAGATTGCACGGGGGGCAGACCATGCAGGGTGGAGTACCCGGCGACCACTGGTATAAATACCACGACGGCATGATGCGCAACGGGCTGACGGTTTTCACGTATTGTCTAAGCGACGCGGGGCCGGGTGACGGCGGTTTTGGCTGTATCCCCGGCAGCCACAAGAGCAATTTCACCGTCGATATTCCCGACGGAGTGCGCACCTATCAGCGCACGGCCCACTATGTGCGCCAGGTCGAAGCGGAGGCCGGCGATCTGATCATTTTTACCGAGGCGCTGGTACACGGGACGATGGAATGGACCGCCGAGCACGAGCGCAGGTCCTTGCTCTATAAGTTCAGCCCGGGCCACTCATCGTGGGCGAGCACCTATTACGACGCGGCCGATTATCCGAACGCGACCGAGCAGCAAAAGCGCATGTTGGCGCCGCCGTCTATTGGTGGGCGGCCCGATACGGTGGAGACCGGTGAATAACCCGATGGAGCTTGCTATTTGTATTGCACGCCATTTACTAGCCATGTAGTAAGGGGAAAATCATGAGAATTCGCGATATCGACACGTTGCTCATTGACTCGCCGAGCCGCAAATGGACTATCGTGCGGGTGCATACGGATGAAGGCTTGGTGGGACTGGGTGAGGCGACCTATTCCAACAAGGAGCCGGTAGTCGTCGCGGCGATAGACCATATGAAACAAGAGCTCATCGGCGAGGACCCCGCGCGCATCGAATATCTCTGGCACAAAATCTGGCGTATCTCTTCGCTTTCCGGGCTTTGGCGCATGGCCGGGCCGGTGTGGATGAGCGCGCTGTCGGGTATCGACCAGGCGCTGTGGGATATTAAGGGCAAGGTGGCGAATCTACCGGTGGTCGAGTTGCTGGGTGGCAAATTTCGCGAGCGGGTCGGGCTGTATACGCACTTTTATGGCGCGACGCCCGAAGAGAGCGCGGCGATGGCCAAGCGCATGGTCGCCGAGGGCTTTACCGCGCTCAAGAGCAGCGCGCGCTCCAGCGACGGATTTCGCTTTGACCCTTATGAGGACGATGGGCGGCCCGAAGAGACGGCCGAACACTACGCCGCTGTGCGCGAGGCGGTGGGGCCGGATATCAAATTGCTGATCGACTGTCACGGTCGTTTCACGGTGGCCAACTGCATTCGACTGGCCCGCGCGCTAGAGCCGTATAAGCTCTACGCCTTTGAAGATCCAGTGCCGCCGGAGGATTTGAACGCCTACGCCAAAGTTCGCCGCGAAATCTCCATTCCGGTGATGGGCAGCGAAAGGCTTAATACCAAAAGCCATTTTCGCCAATTATTAGATCTCGACGGCATCGATATCGCCCAACCCGATTTGATGTATGCGGGCGGGATCACCGAGGTGCGCAAGATCGCGGCGATCGCCGATACCTATCACGTGCCGATATCGCCGCACAATACCAAGGGGCCGATTGGCATTATCGCGGCGACACACTTGATGGCCTCGATACCCAATGTGGCGCCGATGGAGTTTGTGTCGGGCATTGAATGGCGCGATGAGATTATAACGGGATCGCTGGATGTGG
>DQLG01000010.1 GCA_015660315.1 Candidatus Latescibacterota bacterium | reverse complement strand
TGCGGGGTACAGATCACCCGATCGTGAACCACCAAGTCCATAAGCGTCGGCGGCTCCTCCTCAAAAACATCGAGGGCCGCTCCAGCAACCTTGCCCGACTGCAAGCCACGCAGAAGTGCCGCCTCGTCGATAATCCCGCCGCGGGCGCAATTTATAAGGTAAACCCCGTCCTTACACTTTGCGATCTCCTCCTCGGAGACGAAGTGGCGGGTTTGCTCGGTAAGATGGATATGAACGGTGATAAAATCAGCGGCGGCATAGATCTCGTCGAGCGACGTCAACTGCGCACCACAGGATAACGCCACCTCCTCGCCAATATAGGGGTCGTAGCCGAGGACCTTCATGTGAAAGGCTCCGGCGCGCATTGCCACCGCCCGCCCGACCTGGCCCAAACCGAGCACGGCGATGGTTTTTCCAGCCAGCTCGATCCCCGTAAACTTGCCCCGTTCCCACAAGCCGTCTTTGAGCGAGGCCGTCGCCTGCGGAATATGTCGCGCCAACGAAGCCATCATCGCAAAAGTGTGTTCGGCTGTAGATACCGAATTGCCTCCCGGAGTGTTCATGACGATGGCTCCACGACGCGTAGACGCCTCCACGTCAATATTGTCGACCCCCGCTCCGGCACGGCCAACAACCTTTAAGTTTTTCGCCGCCGCGAAAACCTCGGCCGTCACCTTAGTCGCACTGCGCACCACCAAAGCGTCATACTCGCCGATACAATCTATGAGTTCGTCCGCAGATAGTCCGGTTTGTACATCAACTACCACCCCCTCGTTGGCTTCGAGGATCTCGACACAACGAGGGTCCATCTTGTCACTGATTAGTACTTTCAAAACATCCCCTGTAACTTGGTTCAATGCTATAGGACCTACAGTTCAGACCGCCTTGCCCGCGAGAGCGTCGTCGATCCACCCCAAAATATCGTCTTTGCCGCGACCGTCGACGGCCGAGAAAGAGACAAAAGAAATACCGGCGAGCGATTTTTGCGAATCGAGCCGGTCGAACTGTGTTGTTAGTTTGTTGCGCGACAACTTGTCGGCCTTGGTGAAGACCAGCAAGAACGGCTTTTGCGCCTCCTGCAGCCATTCGATCATCTGCAGATCCAACTCGGTCGGGCCGCGTCGGGCGTCGATCAACTGCAGCACCGCCCGCAGCTCCTGGCGGTCAGAGATATATCTTCCAACAATTTTGCCCAGCGTCGAGCGCAAACCTACACCGCCGCTGACAAAACCATAACCAGGCAAGTCGACCAGATAGAACTGCTCGTTGGCCAAGTAGTAGTTCAACTGCTGGGTCTTACCTGGGGTAGAACTGGTACGAGCCAACTTCTTGCGCTGCACGAGCCGGTTAATCAGCGAGGACTTGCCGACATTGGAACGGCCAGCAAAGGCAATCTCAGGCAGGCCGGCGGCTGGCAAATCGCCTTTGCCAACAGCGCCAATCGTAAATTCGATAGAAGAAACACGCATCGTCGGGGTCTAGGGACTAGGCACTTTTGCGCCGCATCCCCCCATCGTCTCTGTCGTACTGGTCGATCCCGGCCTCGATCATCTCGGCTGTGATCTGTAGGCGCGTGGTATCCTCTTGCGATGGAATCTCGTACATGATGTCCATCATCGCCTGTTCAAGAACCGAACGCAGTCCACGCGCGCCGGTTCCCTTCTCCACCGTCAGGGTAACGACCTTGCGCAACGCCTCTTCGGTAAACTCCGCCTCGACCCCGTCCATCGCGAAAAGCCGTACCGACTGCTTGATAATCGCATCGCGCGGCTCGGTGAGGATCTGCAACAAATCGTCCTCGCTCAGATAGTCCATAGTGGTGATCACCGGTACCCGGCCAACGAATTCGGGGATCATGCCGTGGGCGAGCAAATCCTCGGGCTGAACGAGCGGCAACACTTCCGAGGTATCCGGATCGACCTCGCCGCTGCCCTCGGCGCCAAAACCCAGAGTGCGCTTGCCTACTCGCTGGCTGATGATCTTATCCAAACCTTCGAAGGCTCCACCGCAGATAAAAAGGATGTTGCGAGTGTTCATCTGGATCATCGGCTGCTCGGGGTGCTTGCGCCCCCCCTTCGGCGGGAGATTGGCCGTGGTCCCCTCGATAATCTTGAGCAACGCCTGCTGCACGCCCTCACCCGATACGTCGCGACTGACTGTCGGCGTAGCGCTCTTACGGGCGACTTTATCGACCTCATCCAAATAGAGAATGCCCTTTTCGGCACGAGCCACATCGTAATCGGCCGCCTGCAGCAAACCGACCAGGATATTCTCCACGTCCTCACCGACATAACCAGCCTCAGTGAGAATCGTCGCATCGGCGATTGAGAATGGCACCTGTAAACTTTTGGCCAAGGTTTTGGCCAACTCGGTCTTGCCCGTGCCGGTAGGGCCGATGAGCATCACATTGCTCTTCTCCAACTCCACGCCGTCCAAATCGACAGTAGTGCGAATGCGCTTATAGTGGTTATATACGGCTACTGAGAGAATTTTCTTGGCGCGCTCTTGGGCAATCACGTATTCGTCGAGAAACGCCTTGATTTCAGTCGGCTTCGGCATCTCCCCGGCCTCCCAAGGCAGGGTCTGTTGCTTTTCTTCGGCCAATACCTCGTTGCACAGCTTGACACACTCGTTGCAGATATGGACCTGGGGGCCGGTGATGATTTTCTCGACCTGGCTGTGGCTGCGCCCACAAAACGAACACCGCGGATCACTTTTGGAGGGCCTTCTGCGCAAAATGAACTCCTGGGAAAGGGAGGGTTTTACCCGGAAACCGCAGCCATCGCCTCAACACCGGACGGGGCAATGATCTCGTCGATGATACCGTATTCGACAGCGGTTTCGGCCGACATAAAAAAATCGCGTTCGGTGTCGCATTCGATCTGCTCCAACGGCTGCTCGGTGCACTCGGCCAGCACCTGGTTGATCTGCTGGCGCATCTGAATTATCTCGCGCGCATGGATCTCCATGTCGGAAGCCTGACCGCCGATTCCACCCATAGGCTGGTGTAGTAGCACCCGTGCGTTTGGCAGGGCCTGGCGCTTGCCTTTTGCCCCACCCGCCAGGAGCACCGCTCCCATGCTCGAAGCCTGGCCGATGCAGATAGTGGACACATCCGAGGCCACATATTGCATCGTATCGTAAATCGCCATGCCCGCAGTAACCAGCCCGCCTGGCGTATTCAAATAGAGCGCAATGTCTTTCTTTGGATCTTCGGAAGCCAGAAAGAGCAACTGGGCAATAATCAGGTTGGCGATCTGGTCGTTGATCGGGGTGCCGACAAAAATGATGCGGTCCTTGAGCAAGCGTGAATAAATATCATAGGAGCGCTCGCCCCGGCCCGTCTGTTCAATGACCATCGGAATCAGCGACATCAGCTACACCTTTTCCTCTTTTATTTTAGCTTTTTCACCCAGCAAATCGAAGACCTTCTTCTCTTCCAACTCGCGCCGCAAATCATCGACCCGCCCCGAAGTCTGCAGATCTTCTAGCTTGATACCACCCTGCGCAGCACGCTCCGCGGCGAAGGTCTCGAACTCCTCGTCGGTGACTTCGACCTTGGCCTGCTTGCGCACGCCTTCGATAAGCAGAAAACTCTTGAGCCGGCGCACGGCCTGCTCGCGCTCTTCATCAGTGTGCTCGCTATCACCATGGTCGTGGTCATGGTCATGGTCTTGGTCATGGTCGTGGTCATGGTCGTGGTCGTGGTCATGGTCATGAGCCTGTCCTTGGGCCTGTCCTTGGGCCTGTCCTTGGGCCTGTCC
>DQLG01000058.1 GCA_015660315.1 Candidatus Latescibacterota bacterium | reverse complement strand
GATCTATATCTTCGACGACAAGGGCATGCTGTCGGGCGAAGTGGTATCGGTGTCATTGATGGCTTAGAGGAACTGGTCGTCGGCGTCGCTGCGGATAATGGTGCCCTGCCCCTGCTTTGCCAACTGGCCTACCTGCTGCACGATTCTAAGCGGCACCTCCTCGACCTCCGATAGCCGCATCGGCCTTTGAAACTCCATCTCGTAGAGTGCAGTTATGAAACTATTTTATTGTCTTATTATTGTAGCATAGGCTGTTGCCAGGCTTGTATTTTTCGTAAGATACGAAGAATTATGGGATGAGGAGGAGGTAGTGAAAGGAAATATTGTTGAGAAAGAGAGAGGAATTGGCCATTGGCCGAAGGAAAATATCGCGTCGCGATCGTTGGTGGGGCCGGCTCGTGGGGACGAAATTATACCCGCGCCTATGCCGAGCATCCAGATTGTGAGATTGCTGCATTGGTCGAGCGCGCCGACGAACGCGGTCGGGCCTTTGCAACGCACTATGACATCCCGATGGTCTATAGTGGCATTGCGGAATTGCTGGCCGATGAGGTGCCCGATATTGTTTCGGCGATTTTACCCGTAGCCCATACCCACGATGTAGTGATCGCCTGCGCCGAGGCTGGAGTCAAAGTGGTTTCGTGCGAGAAACCCATCGATTTTGAGTTGGCGCGCGCGGATGAGACCGTGCGTATCTGCAAGGAAAGGGGCACAGTATTCGGCTGTGGTACAGCTTTGTGGCTGTGCCCGCATATTCGGCAGGTGGCAGCCTGGATTCGGGTGGGCCATATTGGTGAGATCACCGGGGCGACGATTCCGCACGGTTTGCCGACGGAGGTTTCGGGTGGCGGTTGCCACTTATTGGTTGTGATGCAGTATATGGTCGGTCTAGAGGCCGAATGGGTAGAGGGGTGGATCTTGCCGCCGGAACCGGATTATGTAGCGGCGGAGGCGGAGAATAGCACCGAGATTGATTGTCCGGCGTATGGGCGGATCGGTTTTAAGGGTGGAGCGGTTTGCGAGTTGCCGCGGCCGCGGCCCGAGTTGTCGATCGCCGGCCATGTGGGTATAACTGGGACACAAGGGCAGGTGTGGCTGATGGACGAGGGGCCGGTGTGCATTCTGGGAGAGGGGGTTGAGCAGACACCGGTGCGGCCGGATTTTTTTGCCGATCCGACGCCCGCGCATTGGATTAGTCCGGTGGTTGATCGACTGGTGCGAGGGGTTGAGAGCGGTGTGGTCGAGTGCACTGGGCACGATTATCGCCAAGCGCTTGAGATCGCTATGGCGCTGACCTTGTCGGCGCACAATAATCACGAGCGGGTTAACTTGCCGTTGGTAGGCCGTGAGCAGAGGCTGTACCCGAGTTCGTATCGTTTGCATGGCGGCGATGTGACGGGATGGGAAGGGATGAGTCCTGTGCCGGAACTGCAGTAGAGTTTTGTTATCGGCCCGTCGGGCCGAAAGAGTGTTCGCAACCGACTTATCCTTCTTTTTTTGGGGACATATTAGACAATGAAGATATTAATTACGGGGGCGGCGAGCGCGTTGGGACGGGAGATCGCCGCCGCGCTGAATGAGACTAATCAGGTACGACGGCTCGATGACTGTGGCCCGATCGACGAGCATGGTGAGTGGGTCGAGGCCAGTCTGGTTGACGTGCAGGCGATGGTGGAGGCGGTGTGTGATATCGATGTGGTGATCCACACCGGTCAGCCGCCTCCCGCCTTGCCGGCGGATGCCTTGCGCTGCGAAGAAATGTTATTGGACCTGGCGACTAGGGGTACGCACGTGTTGTGCCAGGCGGCGGTAGAGGCAGGGGTCAAGCGCTTGGTGTACGGCAGCACATTAGAATTTTTTGGTGACTATCCGGACACGGTATTTGTTACTGAGCACTACAAACCTTTGCCGACGACGGAACCGCGTGTATTAGCGCAATATTTGGCTGAGGTGGTCTGCCGGGAATTCGCCCGCGATTATGCGTTTACTGCTACGGCTTTACGCTTAGGTAAGTTGGTGCGGGAAGAAGATCTCGCCGGAGCAAAGCCCGATTTGATGTGGCTCGACATACGCGACGCGGCCAGCGCTTTTGCCCAGGCGATCAAACGGGATAACGGCGATTCGTTGGATTGGGTCGTCCGTTGGGCGGTGTATCATATTTGCGCGCCGATGCCGAATGCCAAATTCCTGATCGGCCGGGCAGAGGGTATGGGCTATGCGCCCAAGCACGATTTTCAGGGAGGTGCGCGATGAAGAAGAAAGTATTGCTGTTGGGGGCCTCCGGACTGATCGCGCCGAATCTGCTGGAGGGTTTACAGCCATATTACGATTTGCACCTGGCCGATGTCAAAGCTCATCCGGACGGGCGAGAGATCGACCAATGCGATGTCAGCGATTATGGCCAAGTGCTCGCCGCGGCTGAGGGCATGCACGCGATTATGAACTTCACCGTGATTCGCGACGATGCCGAACGCTGTTTCCACGTCAATACGCGCGGCGCCTTGAACGTGATGAAGGCGGCGGTGGCACACGGGATCAAAAAGGTGATCCACAGCGGTCCGCAATTCGTGCGCCGGACCTATGATCACGATTTCGATGTGGCGGATGTGCCGCCGGTATTGGGCACGGGCTATTATTGTTTGACGAAGGGGCTGGCCAGCGAGATTTGCCGGGCCTATGCGCGGGCTTATGACATGCAGATTATAAGCTTTGTTTTCAACGGTCTCGGGCCGCGCCCAGAAGCGCAGGTCGCCGATGCGGATTTCCCCCCCTTTACCGTGGTCTG
>DQLG01000648.1 GCA_015660315.1 Candidatus Latescibacterota bacterium | reverse complement strand
GTCGAGGCGGCCGGCTTTGTCGGTAACGAGAAAGTCGAAGCCCAAGAGAAAGACATCACCATCCGCGTCGAGGCCCGCGCCAATATCGTCCGCAATGCCCTGATTATCGGTGGTGTTATCGCGCTCGTCGTCGGAGTCGCCATCACCAGTATCCGGGTCAGCCGCAGGTAGCGCGGGGCCGCTTTCTGCTGTATATTTTCTTATATTAGCCTCCGGCTCGCGTATCCGGCCGGGTTTCTTCATCCCTCCTTCCGCGGGAGCCGCCCATGAACTACGATATTGGCGATTTGCTCAACGGTTGGGAATTCAACCCCGATGAATTCCTCGCCCGGCGCATCCGCACCGGTAAGGGCGAGGAAAAACTCCAGATCCGCATTGACATGGGCGTCTTGCAGCTCGAATTGAGCGGTCGACCCGACGGGCAAACCCCGCACGACTGCCCTTCCCTGCTCGACTATTACCAAGATCTCATCAAAAAGCGCGACGAGTCCGGGGAGCTGGTCCTTGAAGAGGAGGAATGCGAAGACCTCTTCCAAGAGGCCTGGCAGTTCTACCACCGCTATTTGAGCCTGTTCTATTTGGAAGACTACGAGGGCGTCATCGCCGACACCGAGCACACGCTGCAGATCTTCGACTTGGTCGACCAACACGCGCCCAACGACGAGATCCGCTGGTATTTCGAGCAATACTATCCGCACGCGATCATGATGCAGACCCGCGCCCGCGCCATGCTGGCCCTCGATGACGACGATTATAAAGCCGCGATGCTCGCCGTTGAAGAAGGCATCGCCCATATCGAGACTTTCGTCGAGGAATGGGAATCCGAGGTGGAGGAAGACCTGCCGGAGATCTCTTTTTTGCGCGAGTGGTACGAGGAACTCGAACAAGAACGCCCACTCTCCCGGCGCGAGCAGCTAGAGCGCGACCTACATGACGCCGTTGAATCCGACAACTTCGAAGAAGCAGCCCGGCTCCGAGACAAGATCAAAACCTTGTGGCCAAGCCCACAACGCCTCTTCCGGCCCAACAAACGTTAGAACGCGCACAAAAAAAGCGGCGTCTCTGGGAAAAGACGCCACCCGTATTCTTGCTTTTATCTTCCCAGGCCTTTAGCTAAACCCCAACACATCGCCCATCGAATAGAGCCCAGGTTCGGCCGTGGCCGCAAAGCGGGCCGCGCGCAATGCCCCCAAAGCGAACGAGTCGCGGCTGGTAGCCAAGTGCTTGAGTTCAATATACTCACCCGGCGCGGCATAGAGCACCGAATGCTCGCCAGCGATATCGCCACCGCGGATCGCATGCATGCCGATTTCCTTCTCGGTTCGTGCACCGACGACGCCTTCCCGCCCGTGCACCACCACCTCGCGCAGGTTGCGGTCGAGCCCGGCCGCCGCGCGCTCGGCCAAGGTCAACGCCGAACCGGAAGGCGCATCGACCTTAAGCCGATGGTGCTTCTCTATCACTTCGACATCATAATCGTCGCCTAGGATACTCGCCGCCTCTTCGACCAGCTTGAAAAGCACGTTCATCGCAGTGCTGAAATTCGAAGCAAAAATGCAAGTGATACCTGAGACGATGCGCTTAAACTCTTCGAGCTGCTCCGGGGTAAAACCGGTGGTGCCCACCACCATTGCCGTGCCGCGCTCTGCGCAGATGGCCGCGTCTTCGAGCGTCGCTTCCGGGGTCGTAAAATTGACCACCACCCGATCCGCCTTGACCAATCCCGCCAGCGAATCGCGCACCTCCAGATCGAGGCGGCCGGCGCCGATAATCTCACCGATATCGCGCGCAATCGACGCGTGCGCGGGGTGTTCTTTGCCGCCGACCAGTTGCAAATCTTCGGCCGCCAGGCTCAAGTGGGCTAAACGCTGGCCCATGCGACCGGCGACGCCACATACTACAATATTAGTCATCGTCAGGTCCTAAATCTCAATAGGATTGATAAATCAAGTTTTCGATGAGCGAGTCGTCGTTGAGCCGCGCCTCGATATCGACGCCGAAAAACTCGGCGATCGGCGCGAAAGTCGCCGGATCGTTAGCCTGCACCTGCTTAGCCGCCGCGAGCACTACTGCTGCGCCCGAGCGCGTCATCTTACCCAATGGCTGCCGGCAAGGGCCCGAAGGCATGCCGAGAATATTCATCAGCGTCTTGACCGGCACGGGGTTGCGCGACTTACACTCGACCGGACCGTGCGGGCTTTCTTCCGTGGTCGTGACACCGACCATGCCGAAAAGCGGATTCAGCTTCGCGGCCAATTCATCGGCTTCGGCCTCCTGGCCTGCAAGCAATAACTCAGTGAGTTTCTGCAAGGGACCCGGAATAATATTGGACATCACGGAAACCACCCCGGCAGCCTTGATATTCGGATCTTTCATCATCGCCACCGTCTTGTCGTCGTCACCCGAAAAGATGGTAAACTCGTCACCGCAAATGCGACGCGTCTTGGCCATATTCTCTAGATCACCGGTCGCCTCCTTGACCTGACCGACATTGGGGTATTGCTCCGCCAGCATCGCCAGATCCTCGACCTGCATCATGCACCCCGTGCGCCCCGGAATGATATAGGGTAGGACCTGTATCTGCGGAAATTCTTTAGCGACGGGTTCGATATACTCGCGGCGAATCTCCATCGAGGATGGACCATTATAATAGGGGTCGACGACCAATACCGCGTCGGCACCGACGTGGGCCGCATGCTCGCTGCCGGCCAAGGTCTCCTTAGTCGAATTGCTGCCGACTCCGGCGATGGACTGTACTCGCCCCTTCGCCAGTTTAACGGTGCGATCAATGACTTCGTTGTGCTCTTCCCACAGTAGCGTCGGGCTTTCGCCGGTGGTCCCTACTGCGAGCACACTCTGTATATTGTTGGCGATCTGAAACTCGACTAATTGCTCCAAGCCTTCGTAGTCGATGCTGCCGTCCGCACGCATGGGCGTTGCCAACGCCGTGCCGCAACCTTTGAACATGATCATTCACCTTGCAGATATGGAGGGCTTGCCAAAAAGCGCTCGATTTGCGACTCTTTTTTTGTCTTTACGCGATCTTTGGAACATAATACCGCCCCTGAGCCTTTGTCAATATATAGCCCTATCCAGGAGAGACCATGACCGCTGAAATCAGCATGCGCTACGGCTGCAACCCCCACCAAGCCGCGGCCCGCACATATATAGCAGACGGCCGCGACCTGCCCATTACGCCGCTCAACGCCTCACCGAGCTATATCAATTTGCTGGATGCGCTCAACGCCTGGCAATTGGTCCGCGAGTTGAAAGCCGAGCTCGGCCTGCCCGCCGCCACCTCCTTCAAACACGTCTCCCCCGCCGGCGCCGCCGTCGCCGTGCCCCTAGACGACACGCTCAGCGCATCGTACTTTGTCGCCAATCGCGAGCTCAGCCCTTTGGCCACGGCTTATGCCCGCGCCCGCGGTGCCGACCGCCTCGCCTCTTTTGGCGACTGGATCGCACTCAGTGATGTCGTCGACGTGGCCACCGCCGACCTGATCCGCATCGAGGTCTCCGACGGCGTTATCGCTCCGGGCTATGAGCCGGAAGCGCTGGAGATTTTAAAAAAGAAAAAGGGCGGCGATTATCGCATCCTGCAAATCGACCCCGACTACGAGCCACCAGCGATCGAACGGCGCCAGCTCTTCGGCATCGAACTGGAACAGGGCCGTAATGATTTTGTCCCCGACGACGCCTTCTTCCAAAATATCGTCACCAGCCGCAAGGATCTGCCCGCATCGGCCCGCAGAGATCTCATCGTGGCGACCATCGCGCTGAAATACACCCAGTCCAACTCGGTCTGCTTAGCGCTCGACGGCCAGATCATCGGCGCCGGCGCCGGCCAGCAGTCGCGCGTGCACTGCGTACGCCTGGCCAGTTCCAAAGCCGACAACTGGTATCTGAGATTGCACCCCAGAATCTTAGAGATGAAATTCGCCAAAGGCCTCAAACGCCCAGAGAAAATAAACGCCATCGACATCTATCTGCAAGACGACGCCACCCCGGCCGAATTGAAAGCCTGGGAGGCCAATTATCGCGAAGTGCCCGAGCGGCTCACAGCCGAAGAAAAGCGCGCATGGCTCGACAACCTCAAAGGCGTCGCACTGAGTTCGGACGCCTTCTTCCCCTTCCGCGACAATATCGACCGGGCGCAGCGTTCAGGTGTCGAATATTTGCTACAGGCCGGTGGATCGATCCAGGACGAGCCCGTGATCGCGGCAGCGGACGAATACGGGATGCTGATGATCAATTCGGGGGTGAGGCTCTTTCACCATTGAGGTGTATCACATAATTAGATATTAATGACATCGGCTAATGCGACTTTCCGATATGATGTTCCGGAAGACCTTTGGAAATACTGGGGCGTATAGGTGACAACAGAAACATCTCGCGGCCACGCGAGTATAAGACTGATCAAAGAAATAGCCAAAGACGCCATCCTGATCAGATTGCGATAAGCGCTACATGTTTCTCATCAATTACCCGCAACTTCTTCCTCTGCCACCAGCGCCCGCTCCCGCGCCTGTAAAATATGCTCGACAATCGCTTCTAAACCCTCCCGGTTCTTGATACAAGCAAAAACCGTCGGCCCCTCGCCGCGCATCTTCTTCGCGTCGCGGTCCATCACCCCCAGATCCGCCCCCACCATCTCGGCTAGATCAATCTTATTGATCACCAATAGGTCTGATTGCGTCGTGCCCGGCCCCCCCTTGCGCGGCACCTTATCGCCGCCTGACACGTCGATCACATAAATAGAATAGTCGACCAACTCGCGGCTGAAATGCGCCGCCAAATTATCGCCGCCACTTTCAACCATGAGCAGGTCGATATCGGCGAATCGGTCCATTAGATCTTCGAGCGCATTCAAATTCAGCGAAATATCCTCGCGGATCGCCGCATGCGGACAGCCGCCCGTCTCGACGCCGATGATGCGCTCCTGCTCCAGCGCCTCGTGCCGCAGCAAAAACTCAGCGTCTTCGCGCGTAAAGATATCATTGGTGACCACACCGAGGCTGAATTCGCCGCGCAGCTTTTCGCACAAAACCTGTAAAAGTGCCGTCTTGCCGCTGCCGACAGGGCCGCCAATGCCGACGGTAAAGGAACGCGCGCTATAATCCCGCCGGGGACTCAGTGTCGCCCGCTCGGCGAATTGACCGGGCGATTCAAAAGGCTCGTGCACATGCCCATGATTGTGATCGTGTGCCATAGTGGTTTTCCCGTTCTCAACTTTGAAAAAGACGCGAATAAAGGTCGTCGTGAACACTTTGCGCAATATCGATCTGCGGCGCACAACGCGATGCCTGCGTATAGGGCCGCCCCGCTATTTCTGCCAGCAGTCGCCCACATTGCGGATATAGACTCAATTGCCGCCGGGTCGCTTCCATCGAGCCAATAACACCAAGACGCACGGCAGCGCTGATCTGGTCTCTGAGCGTTTGAAACATAAAGAGCTGTTGCACATCGGCCTGTGCAAAACCCGCCGCCTTTAACGTTAAAGCGAAGACTGCGGTATAATGCGCAGGCCAGCGCGCCTGATCCATATGACGGCGCAGATCCACGATCCAGGCATCCGGATATAAATCCGCCGTCAACCGCAGCCAGTTTTTGCCGAGCGTCAAGCTCGCCCGCCGCATCGCTGGAGCCGTGATCATTGCATCGTAAAAATGCAGCATCTCCGCGATGGCCTTGTCGTCGGATTCGGCGTATGCCGAATGAATAAATGGAATCTCGCCATATGCCGCCGCCCTCAGCGCCGACTGCATAAACTCCTCCAGCGCCTTTGGCGAATCCAATAGACCCAACTGATACGCCCCTTCCAAACCACTAGAAAAGGCATAACCGCCGGCTGGCAACGCACTGTCGGCCAAATGTAGAAGCTCGTAGAAACGCTCCATTTAAAAGAGATTGTACAGCTGCGCCAGCGGCAGCTTCTCTGCCGGCTCACAGGTAAGTTCTTCACCGTCGGCTACGACCTTGTAGGTCTCCGGGTCGACATCAATCTCGGGCATCCGGTCATTTAATTGCATATCCGCTTTGCCGATATTGCGGCAGTG
>DQLG01000300.1 GCA_015660315.1 Candidatus Latescibacterota bacterium | reverse complement strand
TTTCGGGCGGAAAGTCTCGCAGGCCGGCTTGCGGCGCGCAGTACCGATATCCTGCTATTGCTCATATTTGCTGTGTTATTCTTGATGTTGGCTTTTGTCTCCTTCTTGCGGACGGATATCACATGATGGCTTATGGTTGCCGTCTCCAGGACAACGCGTTCGCACAGGTGTTGCATGTATCGCCATTTTAATAATATGGTTCTCCGCCAAGGCGCAGGAAAAATATGCAGCAATGTTCTCCTGCGCTGAATATCGCGCTGATCCTGACCTGCTGTGGTGTGCTGTTGGATGCTGAGGCGGAGGAGTTGCGCTTCGATTCGGCCGATGCTTGGCGGGTTTGGCAAATACCTGCGGGCGTGGTGCAATTTGATGCAGAAGGCGCCTTGTGCCTACAGCGTTTTGAACGGCAAGTCAACGCGGTGGGCGATGCCGAGGGGTATCGGCACCAGACGAAAGAGCGGCAGATCGTACGCGGCGGCATATGGCAGGTGCGGTCCAATCGCGCGGCCGCGCGACGCGCCATCGACGGCGATATACAGACAATCTGGCAGCCGGATCCGGCCGATGGAGCGCGCAATTGGTTGATCGAAATCGATCTTGGGCGGGTGGTATTGGCGCAGGAAGTCGTGGTGCGTTTTCCCGATCGCCCGGGTGCGAGACCTTTCCGCCAGTTTAAGATATTCACCAGCGACGGCCGGCGGTTCAGGGGCCGCAGCGACGATATTTTTATTCACCAGGAAGTGTATAGCACGAGTTTACCCAATCGGCAGACCGCGATCCGTGTACCGCTGGCTTACGAGCGGGCCGATACGCTGCAGGCGTTGGACGCGAGCGTGGATCTGGCGGCGGTAGGCGCTTTTCTGCCGGTGCAATACGTGCGGCTCGAAGCGGACGCGCTGAGCGAGGACGCCGCCTTGGCCGAGATCGAAGTTATGGCGGTTGTCGGCAATGTCGCGCCGGGGGCCGCAGCGCGCGGCGGTGGGCTGCGCAGTGGCGAGCAGGCGCGCAGCATGGAGAACGCGGTCGACGGCGATATGGATACGCAGGTGGCGTTTCGCCGTGGGATTATCGCGGAGAGTTGGCGGGCGAGTAGTATGTGGATGCAACTGGATTTGGGCGCGACCTTTTGGGTCGACCGCGTTTTCCTTTCGCCGATGCGGGCCGGATTCGGCCTGACCTTGGCGCAGCGCTTTTTTGCCGAGGGCGAAAACGCGGGCTTGCAACCACTCTTGCCCAATGGCGAAACCAGTTCCGGGTATTCGCATTTTTATTATGCTTTTGCACCCCGTAAAATCCGCCACCTGATCGTGCATGCGCTCGATGGCCTGTCGTGGAGCGGGGGTGTCGGTGAGTTGATGGTCTATGCGATTGGGCATCCGGCCGAGGTGGTATTGCGCTCGGATTTTATCGACCTGGGCCAGGTTGCGGGCGATAATCGGCAGAAGGCCGTCGCCGGCATGTCTTGGGACGCAGAATTGCCGCCGGGCACTCGGATACGGCTCAGGTCGCGCTCCGGAAATTCGCTACGGCAGGAATATGCCTTCCACGACCGCAAAGGCGAAATCATTTCGCAACTCAGCTGGACGAACTTGCCGAAAGTGCTGCGTGGTCCGGTCGATTCGACGGTCGTTACGGGGGGCGATTGGGATGAATGGAGCAATATCTACCAGGTCTCCGGCGAGCCGTTTAAGTCGGTGACGCCGGCTCGCTTATTGCAACTGGAAGCAATTCTTTCGACCGAGAACCCGCAGGTGACACCCGTGTTGCGGTCGCTGTCGCTGGATTTTTCCGACGCGCTGGTCCAGCGGGCACAGGGTCGGATCTTGCCGCGCCAGGCCACACCCAATAAAAGCGTGCGTTTTTCCTATGGCTTATGGCCGAGCGGCGACGGACAGGATAGTGGTTTTGACCGTTTACGCATAGAAGTGCCGGGGCCGATCGCGGTCGAAGCAGTGACCGTTGAGGTCGGGGCTCAGGGGGTGACGCTGGTTGAGGTGCGGGTAGAAGCGGACTCGCTATTGTTTATCACCTTGCCCGAGCCGGTTCGCAATGACTCGGTGCGCATTGGGTTTGATGTTGGGGTCTTGCGCAATGCCACCGTTTTTTCGTTGTATTTGGGCGATACGCGACGGAACGATATATGGCAATTCGTTGATCCAATCGAACGCCATGCCGATGTGGTTTTTCTGCCGGAGCTGATCGGCCGTGATAAGCTGATCGGTAACCTAGAAGTGTACCCTGCCGTTTTTTCTCCCAATAATGACGGCATCAACGATACGGTCGAGATCCGCTTTGCCATACTCAAGGCGCAGGTCGCGCAACCGCAGGTGAAGATACGCGACTTAGCCGGGCGGTTAATCGCCGAACTGGCGCGTGATGGGCATCGGGGGGTGGCCGCGTATCGCTGGGACGGACGCGATGCGCGCGGGCTAGTGATCGCGCCGGGTCTTTATTTGTTCGATGTCGATTTGCGGGCCGAATCGGGGGATGGGCGTGCGGTTCGGTCTGTTGCCGTAGTTTATTAGAGTCTGTAGTGGTTATAGCAGGTAGTGAACGGTTGGGACGAGGGGAGGCTGCCTTCGCTTATTATCGGATCACATCCTGTGATCCTCCGAGGGGTGTCTATCTAGATATCCTGTCGATCCACGTGATTCTTGCGGATCAGAGCCGTGGACTAGTTAAGGCGCGGGAGTTGGGTTTGATGCGACCGTCGGCCTTTCTGGTTAATACGGCGCATGGCGCCATCGTCGAAGAGGCCGCGCTGGTCGCCGTGCTTAAAGATGGTCTAATCGCCGGCGCGGCACTGGATGTCTACGAGCAGGAGCTCCTGCTGGACGATAGTGCTTTATTGGCTCTGGAGAATGTGTTGTTGACGCCGCACCTCGGTTATAATACTGGGGCGATGCTGCGGCCGTTTTACGAGGCGTCGGTGGATAATTTGCGCGCCTGGATGGCGGGTGCGCCGACGAATGTGATAAACGACGAAGTCTTGGGTCGACGGAGAAAGTAATAAATAACTATATGGTTTCAGCTAATCCATTTAAGATATTCGCCCCGTATTTAGCCCCTTATAAAAAACGGGTCGCGATCGGTTTTTTTTGGCTGCTTTGCACGCAGACGATCGCACTTTCAATGCCGATGTTGATCAAGGGGGCCGTCGATACGATAGAGGCCGGCGTGCAGGGCCCGGGCGCAGAATTTTATACTGATGGCGCTATGGGGGATATCATTTTTTTTGCCAGTGTTATCGCCGGCCTCGCGCTAGTCGAATGGCTTATGTCCATCGGGATGCGCTGGCAGTTTGGGGCGATGTCGCGCCTGGTCGAACGCGATTTGCGACAGCGCTATATTCGTCATCTGCTCACCTTGCCGCTGTCTTTTTTTCACGGTGAGCGAGCGGGCGATCTGGTAGCGCGGGCGAGTAACGATGTTGAGTCGATACAACGCTTCCTCTTTTTTGGATTGCGCATGGGGATCTTCGGGGTGCTGACCTTGGTGTTGAGCCTGGCGTTGATGTGCAGGATCGATTGGCAACTGGCTCTGTTGGCGCTATTGCCGATGCCGGTGATGATTGTACTTACCCGTTGGGTCGGGCGCCGGGTGCACCGAGGCTTTCGCCGAGTGCAGGAGCAGTTCGGGGCGATGAGCAGCCAGATCCAGGAGAATTTGACGGGTATGCGGGTGGTCAAGGCCTTCGGTTTGGCGGATAGTGAAATCGGACGTTTCGTCGAGACCAATAAGACCTATGTCGATGAAAATCGACGACTAGTCAAACTGCGCAGCCTGTTTTTTCCCTTCACCTTTCTGCTCAATGGCGTGTCGATGGTGGTAATTTTGTGGTTGGGCGGATTGCGGGTTATCGACGGGGCGTTGAGTTTGGGTGCCTTTGTTGCGTTCAATGCCTATCTGACCCGGTTGGGCATGCCAATGATGCTCTTGGGGTGGATCGTCGACGAATATCAGCGTTGCCGAGCTTCGCTCGCTCGGTTGGAGGAAATCTTCGCCGTCGAGCCGCAGGTGGGGCAAGGATTGGTGGGGGAGGCCGCACCGATTCGCGGTGAGATAGAATTTCGCCACGCCGATTTTTCCTACGAGGACCAGCCAGTGTTGCGCGATGTTAATATTCGCGTGCCGGCCGGCGGTACGTTGGCGGTGGTTGGCCGGGTCGGCTCGGGCAAGACGACGATCGCCCGGCTGGTGCCCAGCCTGATTCGGGCTGGCGCGGGGCAGGTGTTGATCGACGGGGTGCCGATCGAGGAAATTCCGCTTGTGCACCTGCGCGCGGCGATCGGCTATGTGCCCCAGGATTCTTTTCTCTTCTCCGATTCGCTGCGTGAGAATATCGCGCTGGGTGCCGAGCCCGAGGCGACGGACCGCGCGGCCGGGATCGCCCGCTTGACGGCGGATCTGGAGAGTTTCTCCCAGGGCATGGAGACGGTCGTCGGCGAGCGGGGGGTTACCTTGTCGGGCGGACAAAAGCAGCGCACGGCGCTGGCCAGGGCGATTGTGCGCGATCCACGGATCCTAATTCTCGACGACGCGCTGGCGAGCGTCGACGCGCACACCGAAGAAGAGATTCTCAAGGGATTGTGGGATGTGATGCGCGGGCGCACTACGATCCTAATTGCCCACCGGATCTCCACGGTGCAACACGCCGACCATATCGTGGTGCTCGAAG
>DQLG01000466.1 GCA_015660315.1 Candidatus Latescibacterota bacterium | reverse complement strand
TGACATAATCGACCTCGGCGGCTATCAATTGAAGCTCTTGACCAGGGACTGGATCAGCAGATTCCAGCCATCGATCAGGACAAAGAGCAGAATTTTAAAAGGCAGCGACACCATTACCGGCGGCAACATCATCATACCCATCGAGAGTAGAATGCTGGCGACGACGAGATCGATGACTAAAAAGGGAATGAAAAGGATAAAACCGATCTGAAAGGCCGTGCGCAATTCGCTGATGATAAAACTAGGAATTAATACAGAGTTGGGAATCTCCGTGTGGTTGCGCGGCTGTTTGATCTTGGCCATGCGGACAAAAAGCGCCATATCCTTCTGGCGCGTCTGCTTGAGCATAAACTCACGAATCGGTTCCATGCCCTTGTCCAGCGCTTCCTGATAGGGGATCTCGTCCTCGATCAGCGGCTGGATCGCATCGTCGTTAACCCGCTCCCAGACCGGAGCCATAACAAAAAAGGTCAGAAAAAGCGACAAGCCGATAATAAGTTGGTTCGGCGGCATCTGTTGAGTGCCGATAGCCGTGCGCAGAAAAGACAGCACCACTACGATGCGCGTAAAGGAGGTCATCATAATTAGAATCGAAGGCGCCAACGAGAGAATCGTCAGCAGAAAGATAATCTGCAACGATACCGCCGCGTCCCCCCCCTGCGCCGCATCCTCGATCTGGAGACTGATCTTGGGCAGCGGCTGGGCATCAACCGCCGCGCCGCCGAACAACGACAACAGCAGCACGACGCAAAGGGCGCGGCGAGTCATACGTCGTTCCCCTTTTGCGGCCCCTGCTTAAGTAGTTTTTTAAATTGATTGGCGAAGGCTCCGCCTGACGCCGGTGCCGGCGCCAGTTCCAACTCCCCCGCCTGCCATTCGCTCAACGGGGTGATATGCTCGTCAGTCACCCCCAGCGCCAGGGTCCGGTCACCGATTTCGACCAGGTAGATGGCCTTTTTTGGACTGAGATAGGTCCGTTCGGCGATCCGGATCGTTTTGCCGACCCCACTGAACTGCTGGCCAACCGTGCTTTGGCGCAGCAGATACACCGCACCCCAAGCCAATAGGATCACCAGCGCCAAACCCAGCCCCAATTTGCTCGCGACGCTCCAATAGGTCATCCCATCGTCGGGGGCATTCGCCAATAAGTCGACGTCTAGGTCTCGCGACTCCCCTGCTACCACTTCGGCGGGAATGGTCTGTACGGCCGTCGAATCCTGGGCCCATAGGGTTCCAGTGTTCAAAACGGCGACCAGAACCCACCCGCTCAAGGTTATTCCGTTCGCTAAATGCATATATGTTGCTCAACTCTCAAGTGTGTTTCGCTCACCTGTAACTGAGCAACATATATGCCATATTCAGACACAAAAAAAAGGAGTTCCTTAGAACTCCTTTTAATTGTGCTTTTTAGGGACAACGCCCTTCAGTAATATATATTATAAATTACTGTTATTAATTGTCTTATAAAAAAACAACACCATTTGACAATTCGCCGCCGACCCTATGTTGATTTCCTACGGCAACGCCGTATCAAAGTGCCCCATAAGAAAATATTACTCTTACGACATAGAATATAGGCAAAGTTTTCCCCCGCACTCCCCAAGGGGAATGTAAATGACCTAAGAAGTTGTTTATATTTTAGCTACACCCGTCACAAGCTCTGTAATTCTCACGCCAAAATTCTCTGATACGGTTACCACCTCGCCACGGGCAAAAACCTTGCCGTTAACTAGAATGTCGATCGGCTCACCCACTTGTTTGTCGAGTTCAACCAACGACTGTTCTCCGAGATTGAGCACGTGCTCAAGCGTTTCCTTGGTCCGGCCCAACTCGATAGTCACACTCAAGTTGACATCCATCAGACGAGCGATACTCGGTGGAATCCCACCGCCAGGAGCACCCGCCGCCGGTGCCATCCCCCCCATAGCCCCGCCTAGATCCATGCCATCGCCGCCGCCCTCATCCTCCATGGCCTTGATCATTTCCATTTCCATCATGCGATCCACATCTTTCTGTGAATCGGTGTCGTCGTCTCCGTCGCCTTCTTCCTCCATCATCTTCAGCATCTCTTCGGCGAGCGGGTCGAGTTCTTCCCCGTCCCCGTCCCCCTCGTCGGAGGTTACCGCATCTTCAAGGGCATCGGCATCTTCTAAGACGTCGTCATCTTCCGCCATGGTCGTTTCTCTCTTTTAAAGCGGCGACTACCGGCCGCTGAAATTTCACTCGGTGGCTACTGGCTTACTCTTGTTCTTAAAAAGTTCTTCCACTTCAGGATCGATATATTCGGTTATCTGCACCGCGCTCTTTCGGCCGACCCGACCGGGTTTGCCGATGAACTTCGGTTCGTCGTTGACATAGAGCACCGTCGGTTCGTCCATTTCGGTATCCAACGTGAGCACGTCGCCCACCTGTAACTGCTGCAATGAACGGAAGGTCGCCATCCCCCGAGCCAATTCGGCCCTGATCGGCACCTCCGTCTTTTGCAAACGCAGGTTGTTCTGCCGCAGTAGTTCCTCCTGATTCATGCGATTGGTGCGCACGTAGGACTGTTGCCCCAAGCGGGGCAGAATGGACTCGAGAGTGAAAAACGGATAACACAGGCTCACCAAACCCGAGGAATTGGTCGAATTCACTTCGAAAGCCAGCAAGATCACGATCTCACTCGCCGCCGTGATCTGCATAAATTCCGGATTCGTTTCAAGCTCGATATCGGTAATCTCGACGCGCAGAATCGGCTCCCAGGTCGCTTCCAAATCTTCGATGACGCGTTTAACGATGCGATTGATGACACCGATCTCGATCGGCGTCAGCTGCCTGGCCTCTACTCCCTGCGAAGAGCCTTTGCCACCGAAAATACGGTCGACGAAGGCAAATACTAGCGGCATCGCGAAATCGATTATTGCCTGACCATTGGTCGGCGCCAGGGTGAACTGGTACGAACACGAGGGGTTCGACAGACTCATAATGAACTCGGCATAGGTCGTCTGGTCGACAAAGGCCGT
>DQLG01000553.1 GCA_015660315.1 Candidatus Latescibacterota bacterium | reverse complement strand
GTTGGCCGATGTGCTCAATGTACTGGCCGGGACCCTTTCGCACGGGCAGAAGCAGTGGTTGGAGATCGCGATGGTCATGCTGCAAGATCCGACCCTACTATTGGTGGATGAGCCGGCGGCGGGCATGAGCGACGAGGAAACCTACAAGACCGGGGAGATGTTGCAGGATTTGGCGGTAGACCGCTCGATGATCGTCATCGAGCACGATATGGGTTTTGTACGGCAGATTGCGCGCAAAGTCACCGTTTTGCACGAGGGGCGGGTGCTGATGGAAGGGGATATGGACGAGGTGCAGAATGATCCGCGTGTTATCGAATGTTATCTGGGCAGCGCGATGGACAGGGAGCAAAGCGATGCCGCCGGTTGAAGCGATTCTAACGATCGACGATTTGGACGTGCATTATGGCGGCAGTAGAATTCTGCGGGATGTGAGTATGGACATTCCCAATGGTTCGATCGTCGCGGTGATGGGGCGCAACGGCGTCGGCAAGACGACCTTACTCAAGGCGATTATGGGCCTTGTCGAACCGAGCAAGGGAAGTGTGTGCTTCGACGGGGACGATATCACGACTATTTCATCCGATCGCCGCGCCCGACGGGGTTTGGCCTATGTGCCGCAGGGACGCGAGATATTCCCCCGATTGACCGTAAAGGAGAATCTCGTGATTGGTTTGGAGGCTCGTGAGCAAGGTGGCAGCGAAGTTTTCGCGGAAGTTTTCGAGCTTTTCCCGGTCCTGGCGCAAATGCAAGACCGCATGGGTGGCAATCTCAGCGGCGGGCAGCAACAGCAGTTGGCCATTGGCCGGGCGCTGGTCGGCGGGCCGAAGGTTTTGATGTTGGACGAACCGACCGAGGGCATCCAGCCGTCGATTATTATAGAGATTGAAAAGGTTTTGCTCTCGCTTAAGGAGCGCGGAGAGTTTACAATCGTCTTGGTCGAACAATATTTTGATTTTGCCCGGCAGATCGCCGATTATTTTTTTCTTATGGACCGCGGCAGTGTTCTTTTGCAGGGCGCGGCCGACGAGTTGTCGGACGAAAGCATTAAAACCCACCTGACTTTTTGAGGGAGGATGCATGCGGCTTTCACCCAGAGATATCGACAAACTGGTATTACACAACGCGGGTTTCGTGGCGCAGAAACGCTATGCCCGAGGCCTGAAGCTCAATTATCCAGAGGCGACCGCGCTGATCGCGACGCAATTGCTCGAATTTATCCGCGACGGCGAACGCGTTGCGGTGCTGATGGACAAGGGCAAGCAGTTATTGGGCATTGACGATGTATTGCCGGGTGTGCCGGAGATGGTGCACGAGGTACAGGTCGAGGGTACTTTCCCTGACGGCACCAAATTGGTGACGGTGCATCAGCCGATCTGTCGCGAGGCGGGTGACGCCGAACTGGCGCTGTACGGTTCGGGGCTTACGCGCATGCAAAAGACCTGGTCGCCGGACAATGCGTCGAGCGCCGCGCCGGGCCAGTCGTTGGTTGCAGGCAGCGATATCGAACTCAACGCCGGTCGCGAGAGAATTGAGTTGGCTGTGGTGAATATGGGTGACCGCCCGGTGCAGGTGGGCTCGCACTTCCCCTTTTTCGAAGCCAATGCACAATTGCGTTTTGATCGCTCACAGGCTTATGGCTTCCGCCTCAATATCCCTTCGGGTACGGCGGTGCGTTTCGAGCCGGGCGAGTCCAAAAAGGTTGGGTTAGTTGCGGTCGACGGTGAGCGGGTGGTACATGGCGGCAGTGGTTTGATTGCAGGCTCATTAAACAAAGAAAATAAAATTGCAGCGCTTGCCAGGGCCAAAGAGCGCGGCTTCTTAGGGGCGGATTAGGAGGGTATGGCGATGAATATTGATCGACGCGCTTATGCGGATATGTACGGTCCAACGACGGGTGACCGGGTCAGACTGGGCGATACCGATCTGGTGATTGAAGTCGAGAAAGACTTTACCGTTTACGGGGAAGAATGCAAGTTCGGCGGCGGAAAAGTGCTGCGCGACGGAATGGGGCAGAAGAGCGGCGCAAGCCAAGAAGAGGTCTTGGACCTGGTGATCACTAATGCGCTTGTACTCGATTACACCGGCATCTTCAAGGCCGATATCGGTATCAAGGCCGGGCGCATCGTCGGTATCGGGAAAGCGGGCAATCCCGATATTATGCCGGGGGTGGATAAAAATATGGTCGTCGGTGTCACCACCGAGGTGGTAGCTGGGGAAAAGCAAATCCTTACGGCGGGCGCGCTGGACGCGCATGTGCATTTTATCTGCCCGCAGCAAATCGAAGAGGCGATCGCCTCGGGTATTACCACCATGCTCGGCGGCGGCACCGGTCCGGCGACGGGCACCAATGCCACGACCTGTACTCCGGGTGCCTTTTATATCCGCATGATGCTACAGGCAGCCGACGCCTGGCCGCTAAATTTTGGTTTTTTGGGCAAGGGCAATTCGTCGTTACGTCCGGGGCTTATAGAGCAGATAGAAGGCGGTGCTTGTGGCCTTAAGCTGCACGAGGATTGGGGCACGACCCCGGCGACGATCGATACGTGTCTGGGCGTTGCTGAAGACTATGACGTGCAGGTCTGTATCCATACCGATACGCTCAACGAGTCGGGTTTTGTCGAGGCTTCGCGCGCGGCGTTTAGGGG
>DQLG01000632.1 GCA_015660315.1 Candidatus Latescibacterota bacterium | reverse complement strand
TCACATTCCAGCGATATTTGATCTCTTGGCATAGGAACTCGCCGAGTTTAAGTTGGAAGCACTATAGAAATGGAGCCGATGACCAGGGTTGAACTGGTGACCTCATCCTTACCAAGGATGCGCTCTACCGACTGAGCTACATCGGCTACAATTACATGAATTTTTACTTATTGCAAATGGAGCGGGAAACGGGACTCGAACCCGCGACCCCGAGCTTGGAAGGCTCGCGCTCTAGCCAACTGAGCTATTCCCGCCCTAAGTCAACGGACTAAACATCTCCGTCACCCATAGACTCAGTAAAGTAAGACTGCTTTTTCTAACTGTCAAGAGTCGGTTAAACTAAAATAGCGACACTGTTTATAAACAAGCGATAAAAAGAGTCTTAAACAATAGTATGAGTATAGCCGGAACTCTCGCATATTAATGACAAATGAATCCCGCCTGTTGCTACTCTCCACTTGCAACAGTTGACACCACCACCCGACCGAGACTCTTCGAAGCTTTACCGCCTATGCACTGCGCCGTGCGGTCTCAACACTTGCCACTTTAGGTAGATAATACTCGCTCATATAATGCTTCTTGCAATATCCCCGCGATGAATGTCTTCCATGGCAATCTACCAGTTT
The DNA here is from genome assembly GCA_015660315.1 of Candidatus Latescibacterota bacterium. Taxonomy (GTDB): domain Bacteria; phylum Latescibacterota; class UBA2968; order UBA8231; family UBA8231. The sequence continues at coordinate 5,071 of DQLG01000632.1, read as the reverse complement.
ACAACTTGTCCGGCCATAAACCCGTTCGCGCTCAGGAGTGAGCCGGCCATAGCGGCGCACCTGCTGATAGTGGCGAAAGCAGTATCCCTTTGCGACCTGCCCCTCGTCGCAAACACCAACCTGACACTCCCCACTGCGCTTGTGATATTCCCGCTCTGGCGTCAGACGACCATGCCGTCTAACTTGCTGGTAGTGACGCGGACATAATCCGGCAGTCCTCGCCTCTGCATCGCAATCTTCAGCTTCGCAGATCGCCTGCCATTTACCTTTAATAATATTGGGGTTGTCCATAAGACGAATTCTCCTTGAGATACATACGGATATTATTTCGCCTAGACAACAGCAACTATTATACCACTTGGCCTATATTGGCAACGCTTATTAAAATACCCATTAATACAGGTAATAATCACCCCCATTGCGTCAAGTCTCAAACACTTCTCGGGTCTTTTTGATCTATTGACTTCTCAAATATGAGACACGCATTGCCAATGCGCCGCCTATTAATCATGGCAATTATAGGTAGAACCAAGATTTACAACTTCGTTTCAATATTGATAATCATATCTCATTTTTGATACTTCACGATTCAAATCAAATTGCTTTAATCGACGATAAAAAGTCGCGCGACTCATCCCCATTAAATTTGCCGCTTTTTGTATATCGCCCTCTCCTACCCTTAATGCCTCTAAATACAATTGACGCTGGGCTTCGTCCGCTTGCTGCTGTGCCCGTTCTAAAGTGGTTATTGCCCTATCGTTCCCGTCTATATCATTGATAAAGGCGTTTTGCAGGTGCGGGGGTAAATCTTCTACGGTAATGGTCCGCCCCTGAACCAATGCCACTGCATGTTCGACCGCATTTTCAAGTTCGCGCACATTCCCAGGCCAGTCGAACTGGCTCATTTTATTCATGGCCGGCTCATCGAGCCCAACGACGACTTTGCCATTGCGTTCGGCAAAAATATGCACGAATCGCCGGATAAAGAGCGGAATATCCTCGCGGCGTTCATTGAGAGCAGGCACCTCGATTGTAATCACATTAAGACGATAGAGCAGATCGCGGCGAAAACGTCCTTCCGCTACAGCTTGCGGCAGATCCCTATTCGTCGCTGCAATCAACCGGCAGTTGATGGGAATCGTGCGATCTCCACCGACTCGTACAATTGCCTTTTCCTGCAACACACGCAGCAATTTAACTTGTACATCTGCCGGCATCTCACCAAGCTCATCGAGGAACAGGGTGCCACCGCTTGCCAGTTCAAACTTGCCCAATCGCCCTTTTTTACTCGCACCCGTAAATGCCCCTTCGACATAACCAAACAACTCGCTTTCGATCAAATCGCGCGGCAGGGCTGCACAATTGACAGCGAGAAAGGGGCCCTCGCTATAGGCACTCGCATTGTGAACAGCCTGGGCAAAAACCTCCTTGCCAGTTCCCGTCTCACCCTGGATAAGAATATTGGAGCTGGTACTGGCGGCAATACGAGCCAATTCGACCGTTTTATGCATGATGGAGCTCTGGCCAATAATATCTTCGAAGGAAAAAGTACGCTGGACACCGATCACCCGATTGACCAGACGGCCGACTTCACCCATTTCGCGAAAGGTCAACACCGCGCCGGCAGCACGGGTTGTTCCGTCCATAATCGGCTGTAAGTTGGCCATCGCCGCCACCTTACCAGATGCCGTATTGAGCGTCACGACCCGACTGCTAAACTGCCCGCCCGTATCCAACCACTCGCGCAACGGAGGCTTATCCTCTACCAGCTCGTCAATATGAATTTGGATCAGCTTTTCGGCTTCTACACCTAATATCCTTAAACCGACAGTGTTGATCTCTTCGACAAAACCATCACGATCAACTGCCAATAGTGCATCAGATATTGATTGTAGAAAGGCTTGCGAACGACTGTAGAGCGCACGCAATTGACTGCCCTGATGTTTCTCTGCACGCACTAATTCCTGCAACCGCCCCGTGAGGCGGATATCCTCAATTTCAGCCGCGATCTGACTCGATAGGGCAAAAAGCATATCCAAATCATCAATGCTAAAAAGACGCCGCTCCGTGCCCAAAGGGACAATCTTATCGAAAAGCGTTAGCGTCCCAACAACCCGTTCCTCCAACACCAACGGCACACACGCCAGCGATGACCCCATCGCCTGCGGATCGCGGGACGCCCGGACGTCGTCAATCATGATCGGCTCACCCGATGCCGCCACATATTCGGCGATACGCTGCTCGTAAAGCAAATCGAAAGGGTTATCCGTTTCGGTCACAACCGTCGCCAATGCCAATGTGCCGTCTTCCACCAATAAACGCACTGCCGAACCTTTCGCCCGTAGAGCCTCAGCCGCCAAAGAGGCAATCAATTCTAGCGACTCATCCAACCCGAGACCCGAGTTCATCGCCTGGCCCAACTCGTTTAAAGCCTGCAATTCACCTGTGCGGCGGTTCATATTCTCAAAAGTTTGCACCGCGCTGACCAAAGTCCGGATACTACTACCAACTTCCCCTTCCAGCATCGCGATTTCCCCTGGAACAAAACAGCGGCCAGGTCTGCTTTGCAGGTTAAATACACCGGATAGATCTTCGCCATGACCAAAGGGGACAGCCACTACGCTATTGTCGGACGGTTCCTGACCGACAAGGAAAACCGCACGCGGATCCATCGCCATATGGGCGACCTGTATCGTCTTGTTGTGAAAAACGGCCAAACCGGAAATACCCTGACCGACCCGCAGACGCCCCCCCTTCACCGCCCCCTGACCGACACAGGCCTCGAGTAATAGTTTATCGGAACGTGGTTCGAGCAGATAAATCGCGCAAAGATCGGCATCAAAGCACTCGGAAATCAACCCCGCCATCGCGCCCAAGCTCTCCGACAATGACCTGGGTTGGGCTATCAACTCAAGCGCGGCTGCCCAAAATTCAGCTCTTCCGTTCAGCATATCAGTACTGGCCATATTCGATCTCAACCGGAAATGCGAAACTCCCGGAAAGGCTTAGCCTTTCCGGGAGTTTGACAGTGGACTGGCAAATCTCTCAGCGCGTTATTTTAATTATCTTATAATGCAGCTGGCCGACGGGTATTTGAATTTCAACCTCTTCCCCTTCTTTGTGCCCCAATAGACCCTTTCCGATCGGCGAAACCGTCGAGATCTTCCCCTCTTCAAAATTCGCTTCTTCCGGTGCCACAAGTGTATAGGTGAGCTGGCGTGGGTTCTTGAGGTCCTCCAATTCAACCGTAGCTCCGATATAGACTTTATCCTCCGGAATCGACTCATGCTCGAGCAAACGGACGCGGCTTAGTGTATCTTCGAGTTTGTCGATGCGCCCCTCGATAAAATGCAATCTTTCCTTTGCCGCTGCATACTCGGCATTTTCGGACAAATCACCAAATTCCCGGGCTACCTTTAGGGACTTGCGAACCGTCGGACGCTCAACCTCTTTGAGCTCTTTTAGTTCCTCCTGGAGTCTCTCGTAGCCGTCTCTCGAAAGATATACTTCACTCATTGCCAACCTCAAATGGAGAAGAATAAAGCGCTTAACCTACAGAAAAAGCGGAAGCGACAAACCGCTTCCGCTACCCAAACTATGTTGCTAATATACTATAACCGACAATTAGATGCAAGCCAAACAACACCTGCGCAACCCTTTAGCAAATGGGGATTCCCCTAGTTCATCACTATATTTATATTATAGCTGCCTCCCCCTCTTTAGCACTTTTTTCGCAAATTATGGCACTAAACCTACTACATTTCGCCGATCTCCATTTAGGTGTCGAAAACTACGGGCGTATAGACCCGAGCACCGGCCTGCATTCTCGAGTCCGGGATTTCGCCGCTAGTCTGGCAACCGCCTTCGATTTCGCTATCGAGGAAGAAGTCGACCTCGTGTTATTCGCAGGCGACATGTACAAGACCTGCGACCCCACACCAACCCACCAACGCGAATTTGCCCTGCAACTCCACCGTCTGCAAGAAGCGCGCATCCCGATTGTACTGATTGTGGGCAACCACGATGCCCCAGTCGCCTTCGGCAAGGCGACATCAATCGACATCTTCAGTGACTTGCAACTGGCCGGAACCTATGTAGTCCGCCGTCCGGAGATCCTGCGCGTAGAGACGGCGAATGGTCCAGTGCAAATCGCAGGGTTGCCCTGGCCGACACGCAATATACTGCGCACCCATGACGAATACCGCGAGCTACCGCAAGAAGAGATCACGGCGGCGATTCAGGAAATCTGCGCTGCCCAGATCGACGAGTTCGCCCGCCAACTCGACCCAGCCGTACCTGCCGTGCTCGCCGGCCATCTCGCGGCCGTCGACGCCGTATTCTCCGGTTCTGAACGCACCGCCATCATCGGCCACGATCCCCTCCTGTTGACCAGCACCCTCGCCAACCCATCCTACGATTATATAGCCCTGGGCCATATCCACAAATACCAAGACCTCAACAGGGGCCAGCATCCGCCCGTAGTCTATTCGGGTAGCCTGGAACGTATAGACTTCGGCGAGGAGAAGGAAGACAAGGGCTTCTGCCTAGTTAATATCGAGGACGCCCCAGATATGCCGAGGGGCCGCGCGACGACCTTTGAATTCGTCCCCGTCCCGGCCCGGCGTTTCACGACAATCCGCTTGCAGGTCGGCGAGGGCGAGGATGCCACCGAACGCATCGTCGCCGCCTGCGCCGATATCGACCTCACCAACGCGGTCGTCCGCGTCCTCTATGACTTGCCCGCCGGCTATGCCGTCCCCGTCGACTTACAACAAGTGCGCCAAGCGCTGGCTGCAGCTTATCACATCGCCTCCATCCAACCCCGATTCGCAACGGTCGAACGCCAGCGACGGGCGGAGATCACCGAGGACCTCGGACTCGGCGACGCCCTTGACCGCTATATCGACAATAGCGCAGACTTGCAGGAGCACCGGCAGGAACTCAAGAACTATGCGCTGCAACTCGAGCGCGAACTCGACCTCGGCGAGGCGGCAGAGGGCAACGACGTATGATCCCGCTCACCCTATCGCTGCGCAACTTCCTCAGCTACGGTGAAGAAGTACCGCCGCTC
>DQLG01000724.1 GCA_015660315.1 Candidatus Latescibacterota bacterium | reverse complement strand
TTTGTTGTTGCTGTCCGGGTTGGCGGTCGTGGTCGTCGACTCGATTTTGTGCCTCGTCGGCCTCGGCGGACTCGCGGATGCGGCTGCGGTTGTGGATATGTTCCTCGGCGGCTTGCTGGGCGAGGTTGTGCTGAGTGATGGTGGGGCGGAGCTGATGTATGTTCTGCTCGCGGGCCACTAACGGGGCCTTGGAGAAGTTGTCTTGGAGGTCCATCGGGCGTAACATGGGATAGGACTCCGGCTAATGTGGCTATAAGATCCTGCTATTATATAGCTTTAAAATTGCTCGAAAGTCAAGTTGACTTTTATGTGGCCTAATAAATACAAAACAGCCCCCCGGCTTGCAGAAGCTGGGGGGCTGTTTATAATAATGGTGGCTCCTCCCAGAATCGAACTGGGGACACAGGGATTTTTAGATCTATTAAGGGCATTTGCGTAAGTTTTAGTATTTATGAGGACTTGCATGTAAAGTGGCATGCCCCCGTAAAACTGGACAGGTTTGAGCTGGATATCCGGGTCTTGAAAGAGATCAATGCAAAAAAATGATAAGCCCGTCGCACAAAAAACGAGCCGTCCAGCATATCGCCGAGCTGGGTCTGTGCTCGACGCGACGGGCGTGTGGCGTAGTCGACCTGGCGCCGTCGAGTTATTATTATCCATCCCGAGGCCCCACCGATCGGCGGCAGCGCCTGGAGCAGCGGATTATCACCTTGTCGAAAAAGCACCCGCGTTGGGGCGGTTCATTCATCAGCTGCTGTGCGGCGAAGGCTGGACGGTTAATCGCAAGCGCGTCTAGCACGAGTTGATTTGACGCTGCGGGAAATGGAGCGGGACGGTTGTTGCCGACGAAGCAAAGAGCACGGGTCAACGCTTAGCTCATCCACGTACTAGCTGCGAGGCGCGATGCCGTAGACCTTCAACTTTTCCTTTTTGCCTTTGATTTCTACCTCGCCCAGCGAATCAATAGCATACTTTGCGGCATCGCCCAGCTCTTCGACTACGGTTTCGCTGACCAGCAGCGAAACCGGAAGATCCTTGGTCGCCCCCTCTAGGCGCGAGGCGGTGTTGACGCAGTCTCCGATCACGGTACCTTCCAGCCGATCTGCAAAACCGATGATCCCGGCGACCAGCTGGCCGGTGTGGATGCCGATGCCGATGCGAATCGGCGGCTTGCCGGCCGTTGCGGTGTGCTGATTGAAATGCTGCAGACTTTCTTCCATTTTCAGTCCTGCTGCTACCGCGTCCTGGGGCGATCCGGGAAATATCGCCATGATCGCATCGCCGATATATTTGTCGATGAAGCCGCCGTGCTCGCGGATAATAGGCGCCATCGTGCCCAGGTAGTCGTTGACAAAAGCAAAGGCTTCGGCCGGGGTCATCGACTCGGAGAGTGGTGTAAAGTCGCGGATATCAGAAAAGAGCACCGTCATTTTGCCCTCCGTCTGATCATTCAGCTCGGTCTCGGTGATCGACTCCTTTTGCAGCAGGCGCAAAAATTCGCGCGGCACAAAGCGGCTGTTGGCTTCGGCCAACAGCTGCAGCTCGCGGTAGGCGGCGGCGTTGTCGATGGCGGCGGCGACCTGGTTCGAAACTATGGTCAGGATCTCTTCGTCCAACGCATTGAAGGCGTTGGCTTTCTCGCTTTCGACGACATAGACGCCGACCAGTTTGTCCTTGACCTGCAGCGGAATCGCGATTTGGCTGTCGGCATCTTCCAGTGTGGGCAGGGCCTCGGTATCCGTACCGGTGACTTTTTGCACGTAGCGCCGCCGCGTGCGCAGACCCATCATGCGCATGATTTTGCGCCGTTGCGCCACCGTGCCGACCACGCCTTTGCCGATTGGCACGGTAATACCCAGGCCCTGGTCGTCGTGGCCGTGACTGGCGGCTACCCGCAGCAGCGATCCTTCGTTCAGCAGAATCATGCAGTAATCGAAGCCGAAGACCTCGTGCATCAGTGCCATAATATTGCCGAAGAGCACCTCGAGATCTAAGGTGTTGAGGATCTCCGACGATATGGTCTGAATGATCTTGATTTCGTCGGTTTTGCGGCTGAGCTGCTCGTTGAGCTGATCGATCTGCCGCTGGTTTTCCGACATCTGCTGCTTGATCTCGGTCGAGAACACGGGTTCGCTCATAGGGTCGCTGCCGGGTGTTGGGCTTCGCTCAACTGGGTTACCGAATGCACTTTGAACACATAGGCGCTCTGCAGTTTGAACACATCTTCCATATTCGACATTGACGCAATGGCGGCAAGTTGCATGTCCATCTCGTCAAATAGCGGGCCATCACTTTCGGTGCGCACGTGCTCTATTTCCAGGAGCCACATACCAATGTCCGCCGGATGGATCACCTGGACCACGGCATGTGGATTGCTCTGTAAATTGCGAAAGGTTTTGGAAAAAAACTGATTCGAGAGCGCCACGTGATTTTCGTCGACGGGATAGACCTGGCTTATACAGGTGCAATTGGGCACGTTGTCATCCGAGGTCGTCACGATCCACGCCGGGACGATTCCCTGCAGGGCGGGCATCAATTCTTCGCTTATCATACTAGTTTTGCTCCTGCTCGGTCGCCGGGGGTTTGATCGTAGATATCACATACTTGAATATGAACGGCCTGAGCTGGGCGCGTGACCATCCGTTTCCAGTTATTAGCTCCCTCTTCGCCAAAAAACATGGCTACGGTTTCGCTAGAGCGTTCCAGCATGGTATCGCAAAGCGCTAAATCGGCCTCGCCGGCCTGTGCTATTCCCGTGCACACACCGACAAACTGGCGCGTCTCGAAATTGGCGATATGGGAAAGTGTAGTGGCCAAATTGGGATTTTCTTGCACATCGTGCACAATTGGAGCGGCCATGATGTCGGCACCAAGACGACGATTTCATCGGCTGCCTCGCCGCGGCGAACTCCCTGGGCGCGGGCGAA
>DQLG01000164.1 GCA_015660315.1 Candidatus Latescibacterota bacterium | reverse complement strand
TTATCCAGCAATCGTATTACGGCGACAGCGACGGATCGCGCTGGGGGAAAAGGGAATGGCGCTGGAATCCAGTGCAAGGCGGGGATTACAAGGGGCTTGCGGCTGGCTTGATCGAGCATGCGAGCACTGACGAGACGCTCTACACCAAGAGCACGCCGAAGCATTGGGCGACGGGTGCGGACATTGACGAGGCGGTTATGGAGCAGTGGATCGCGTTGATGGGGGACGTGGTGCATATTCGCTTTAAGTTTAGCTATGCCGGGGATAGCGACCATCAGCCGCGGCACCAGGAAATGCCGGCGGTTTTTGTCGACTACGACCTGGCCAATCTCATGTTCTACCGAGGGCAGACACCGTGGACCAATGGCGAACTGACGAGCAAAGTCCCACAATGGCCCAACGAGTACGAGGGCCGCGACGAGCACTGGGCCGCATATGTCGACGACGGGCGTTGGGGGATCGGCGTCTATACCCCGGGGACCAGGGAAATGACCTGTTATCGCTACAGAGGAACAAAAGGCCCCGACGGGAGTGGTTGTTCGTATTTTGCCCCGATCAAGACATTGGCTATAACAGGTGAAACCGAGATAGAGTACGAAGTATATCTCACGATCGGCCAGATCGCTGATATCCGCAGCAGGTTTTACCAGATTCACTCGGCAAGCCAAATTGAATAATAGTGTTAATGGCTAGGCATTTTAGCGCCAGCTCACCAACTCATACAGGGAGCTAATATGAAAATTACCGATGTCGAAGTTATTCATTGTCGCACGATGAACCAAGGCCGCAGAGCGGGTACGCGCTGGGGCTACGGCGTCTGGCTCGATGCCGAGGAAACCGAGGGCACCGCCGCGATTACCCGGATCTCCACCGACGAAGGGATCACTGGGCATATGCTGGGCGGTAACAAGGCGACGATGGAAGGGCCTATAAAGCAACTGCTGGTCGGCGAGAATCCGCTCAATCGCGAGAAGCTGTGGCACTGGATGGACCAGATGTCGACTTTTGGCCACAGCCTCACTGAGCATGAGCTAGGCGTCGTTGACTGCGCCTTGTGGGATCTGGTGGGGCAGAAAGCCGGCTTGCCGGTGTACCAGCTCTTGGGTGGGACGCGCGAGAAGATCGAGGCCTACGCCAGCACCTACCCGAATCTGGGCGGTCCCGAGGTCTATGTGGAGCTGGCGCAGGATTGCGTGAAACGCGGGTATAAGGCGTTTAAGGTGCACGCCAATATCTGCTGGGACCCGCATATACCAGGACCGGCGCCACAGTTGCCTGGTTTCCCGAAAGAGGACGTCGAGATCTGCCGCGCGGTGCGCGAGGCGGTCGGCGACGATATCGTGCTGATGTTAGATCCGTTCGGGGTTTATACTCTGGAGGAATCACTGTGGGTCGCCCGCGAGCTGGAAAAGCTCAACTATTACTGGCTCGAACACCCGATGGTCGAAACTCGAGTAGAAGCCTACCGGCGCCTGACGCAGGAGACGCGGATCGCCATCTGTTCGCCCGAACACATCAAGGGCGGCCCTTTCGCCCGCGCCGAATGGTTGTTGCAGGGGGCCTGTAATATGCTGCGCGTCGATATGAGTTATGGCGGCATCACCGGCTGCTGGAAGGTGATTAATTTATGCCAACTCTACGGCGTGCAATGCGAGTTGCACGGAGTCGGCGCACCACATGTGCATCTGGCGGCTGCGACGCCCGAAGCTACCTGCCGTTATTACGAACGCGGTCTGTTGCGCGCTGAACTCGATTACGAAGTTCCACCGCCGCATCTGCATCGGATCACCGACCCGATCGACGATGAAGGCTATGTGCATGTGTCGCAGAATCCAGGATTGGGGATTGAGTACAACTGGGATTATATCGACGATAATCGGATTTAACTGAGAGGATCAATGATGAAGATCAAATCTATCAGGGCCGTCAGAGTCGCCTTGCCGAAGCAAGAGCCCAAGACACCGACTCGACGTGAGAGTTGGCGCCATTCGTCGCCGATTGGTCTGCCGATGAATAAGTATCCGGAATTTCCACCGGATTTACCCAGCAAATCGCCGGGAATTGGGGGGCGTGCAGTGTGGGTGCAGGTGACCGCTGAGGATGGGACTTGGGGCTTGGGGCGGACGGGCTTTGGCGAGCCAGTGGCGGCGCTAGTCGACTATTTTTATGCACCGCTATTAGAGGGGCGCGACTGTTTTGCCACCGAGCATTTGAACGATATGATGTGGCGCGCCTCGAAGCGGCACGGATCGCTGGGGCTGTCGGCCTGTGCGCAGAGCGCGGTTGACTTGGCGTTATGGGATTTGAAGGGCAAGCTGTTCGAACAGCCTGTCTATCGCCTACTCGGCGGGCCGGCGCGCGAGAAGATTCTGTGTTATTGCACCGGTGACGATTTGGACTGGTCGATGGAGTTGGGTTTCGAACACTTTAAAATAACGAATCCGGTGCATTACGAGCAGGGTATTACCGGGTTGAATATAATGGAGGATAAGGTTGCTAAGGCGCGCGAACAGGTGGGGCGGGACGCCGAACTAATGATTAACCCGGTGATGGCCTACGATGTCGAATTCGCCATCCGCTTGGCCGAACGGCTCAAACCTTACGAACTGCGCTGGATGGAGGAGCCGCTGATCCCCGAGGATCTGGAGGGACATATTCAATTGCGCCAGGCGGTGCCTTTTATGCCGATTGCTACCGGCGAGGACCACCATACCCGCGTGCCGTTTCGCCAGTTGGTCGAGAATCGCTGCGTCGATGTGGTACAACCCGATTTGCACTGGTGTGGGGGGATGACCGAGGCGATTAAAATCTATCACATCGCCGAAGCGGCGGGGATCAAGAGTAGTCCACACGGTGGGTTGAATTCGGCCTATGGCCAGCATTTTTGTTATGCGATGCCCGATTGTACGCTCAGTGAATTTCATATGAGCACGCCGGTGGGCGTACCACTTGCGGAGGTCGCCGCAATGCCGGGCGTGCCAGTGCCGAAAGATGGATATCTAGTGCCCTCCGACGCGCCGGGTTTTGGCCAGGAGATCGCCGAGGATTGGATCCGGCCCTGGGACCACGCGCAGGTTGCTGCGGGTGGCAACGATGTGGTGCTGTGAACTTTAGACCAATGGGAATACTCAGATGAAATATTGGATGCACTTGGCTACTTGTGCGCTATTGGCGATGCCTGTTGTCGCGCTGGAACGGCCAGACACTACGTTCAAGATTTTCCAGTTCCCCGCCGATATGATCCCCCGCGTCGACGGCGACCCGGCTGATTGGACGATGGTGCCTGCCGACTACGCGATCGGCATCGAAGAGCTGAAAGACACCGTGCACGATAGCCCTATCGACACAACCGATCTCGATGTGACTGTGCGTGTGGGGTGGGTCAAGGGGCTCAATCGACTCTATTTTCTCTACGAGGCCTACGACGACTACTGGGATTTCAGTCACCGCGATCTGCATAATGATATCCTAGAGATCGTTGTCGACGGCGATCTGTCTGGTGGGCCGCTCATTCCACAACTGCGCGAGGATAAAGGTGTCAATGGCCTTGAAGGGCTGGACGGCCATTTTAAATTCCACGGTGTACACGCACAAAATTACCATGTGCTGACTCCGGCCGACGGCAAACCCTGGACCATGGTCTGGGGCAGCAATCAGTGGATCTATGAGTTGCCCTGGGCCAATGCGGCGGCGAGTTATGACTTCGCGCCGGGCGAGAGCGGTAAATACACGCTTGAATTCTGGATCACGCCTTTCGACTACGCTCCCCACGAGGGACCCGCACGCGCCGTCGAGTCGCAGTTAGAGGAGGATGCGCTGATCGGGATGACCTGGTGCATCCTCGACTACGACGATGTCAATGTCAAACAGCAACAGTTCGAAGGCTTTTGGAACTTGTCGCACAAGACGACGATGTATGGCAACGCCTCAGATCTGGTTGGTTTCAGGCTAATGCCGTTGGAAAAAGCGTTGCGCGAGCCGGTCGAAGCGCAGTGGCAGTTTACCGTAGTCGATATGAATCGCCGCCTGATCGCATTTAAGGATCTTTCCTATGGCGAGATCGATTCGTGGCGTTGGGATTTTGGCGATGGCAAGACCTCGACCGAGCAGCATCCTATTCATCAATACGAAGAAGCGGGCACCAGCTATACCGTGACGCTCTATGTCGAAGGTCCCGAGGGGAAGGCGCGAATGTCGAAGGTCTGGGATGTGATCGTGCGATGAAAATACCCTAACGAGGCAGGCACTACCATGGACCGACCCAATATCCTCTTTCTGCTCAGCGACGAGCACAATTATCGCTTTCTCTCGTGCCTGTCGTCGCAGCAAGGCGGCGCGCCCTGTCGCACGCCGGCGCTCGACCAGCTCGCAGGGCAGGGAGTACGCTTCGACGCGGCCTATTGTCAGATGCCGCTGTGCACGCCCAGCCGCATCTCGCTATTGGCTGGGCGGCACGTGCACCGCTGTCCGGTGCTGTGGCCCGAGACGCCGACCTTCGCTTCGCACCTGGGCGCGCGCGGATATGCCACGGCTGCGGTGGGCAAGATGCACCTGCCGGGCTCGCGCCAGTACGCCGGGTTCGACGCCCGCCCCTACGGCGATTTCGCCGCGCCCTCGCCCAGTCACCAGAAGGATCCGCTTAGCCTGCCGGGGGTGCGCGATCACATTTTTATGCCGTCGATAATCGAGGACGTCGGCATCAGCGATATTCCCGAGTCGATGCTGCAGGAGCAGTATGTGGTGCGCGAGTCGCTTTCTTGGCTGCGCGAGCAGCGCAGCGCGCAACCGGACCAACCCTGGTTGCTCTACGCCTCTTTTGTGCATCCGCACTTTCCGATGAACGCGCCGCGCCGCTTCTGCGAGCGCTACTGGCCCGAAGGCGTTACCCCGCCGACTGTGGGGCCCGGCGGCGATGGCTGGGATCATCCGTCGACCCAAGGGGCACTGCGCGCTCAGGGCGGCGAATCGCAGGGGCATTTTTGCGCCGATATCACCGAGGAACAGACCCTGCGCGCCCGTGCCGCCTACTTCGCCTGCGTCGACCATCTCGACGAGATCATCGGCGATTTCTTGGCGCTCTTAGAGCGCG
>DQLG01000628.1 GCA_015660315.1 Candidatus Latescibacterota bacterium | reverse complement strand
TCGGATTGTGCGGGCCGATAAACGCGTCGGAGGGGGATGGTCGAACACCGAAGGAATGCACGATTTCAGGCTGTCGGGGGTTTGTAATGTCGACGACATAAAGACGGCGCTGCCAACCGCCGAATTCCTGGTTGCAATAGACGTAATTGCCGACCGCCCAGGCGCTATGCAGGCCTTCGGCGAAGGGCAGCGAGGAGAGGGTGAGCGGATTGTCGGGGTCTTGTAGATCGAGGATGACGAGTCCGCCGGAATCGGACGCAATATCGCTGATGAAGGCCAGGTCGTCCTGGATAAAGACGTCGTGGACCACGTTGCTGAAGCCGTCCTGGTGAAGCCAGAAGCCCGAGACGACCGGGGCGCGTGGGTCCGTGAGGTCGACGACGCTGATACCGAGGCTGCCGGCATGGGCCAGATAGGCGCGGTCCCGGTGGAGAAAGAGGTTGTGGACGCCGTTCCAACCTTGTTCGAAGAGCCGGGAAAGCTCGACAGGGTTTTCCGGCTCGGAAATATCGAGCACGATCAGCCCGAAGTCGGTGCTGCGTTGTTGCACTCCGATGACGGCCAGGTCGCCTGCGATCTTGATGTCGAGGGCCGGGCCGGGCGTGCGCACTTGTGCAATTTTTCGCATCGCGGTCGGGTCGGAGATATCAACGATGTGCACAATGCCGCGAAAGTCGCCCATTAGCGCGATGTCGCCGGAGACGTATAGATCGGTTCCGTCAGGTAAGCGGTCTGCGACGGGTTCGCCGGTGAGGTTGATCTGGCCGACGAACTCGATATTAAGGCTGTTGGGGTTGGGGTCGGTGGGAAACTGGCCGTCGGTAGCAGTGGCGAAAAGGGCGATCAGTAATAGCAACAAGGTCGGGCTCCAGCAATGGGAGAAAGCGCGAAGGAGTGCTCCTGACTAAGACGATTGCCGCTGCGATCCGTTCCAGTGGGATTAAGGGGGCGCCAAGGAGTAGCCGCCATCGACTTTGAGCACCGTGCCGGTGATATAGTCGGCGGCGCCTGAGCAGAGGAAGACCGCGGCGTTAGCGATATCCTCGCTGGCAGCTAGGCGACCCCAAGGGATGGTTTCGCCGCCTTTGCGGATTTCTTCTTCGCTGGTGAATTGCCGCTCGCCGGGCGTATCAGTCCAGCCGGGTTCGATAACATTGGCGCGGATCTTCTTGGGGGCTAATTCGCGGGCGATGGTGGCGCTCATATGTTCGACACCGGCTTTGGCCGTGTTGTAGGGCAGCGAGGTTGGTATCGGGATTTGAGCGAGGACGGAGGTGATAAAGAGCAGTGCGCCGCCTTGGCCTTGGCGGTCGATCTGCCGGGCGGCGGACTGTGCAAGGTGGAACGCGCCCCACAAGGTCACATCCAGGGTCTGCTGCATAGCTTCGATTGAAAGTTCGAGGAAGGGCTCACGTTTGGAGTAGTAGGCATTGGCGACGCCGATATCGAGGTGGCCGAACTCGGCGACGGTTTTTGCGACCATCGTGTCTACGGCTGCGCGATCGGACACATCGCAACCGACGGCGATGGCTTGCCGTCCTAGCGCCTGGATTTCTGCTACAACTTCCTTAGCTTCGTCGCCGTGGGAACGGTAGTTGACGCAGATGTCGGCGCCGGCGCGCGCCATCTCGACGGCACAGGCCCGGCCTATGCCACGCGATGAGCCGGTGATCAGGGCGACTTTACCCGTGAGGTCTATCATATAAAGAGCTATCTTTCGCAATGCGGTGAGCGACTAATTAAACCGAGTTGGTAGGCCGGGGCAAGCGCTAAATAATCGGAGTCAGACTTTTGTTATCTGTGCATCCCAAATCCCCCGATGGGCAGCAATAAAGTTCTCGGTTGTAGAAAGATTGGGCAGGCCGCTGCGCCCTCCTAATTGCCGGCAATTTAACGCGGCCACCGCCGAGGCGTAACGGATAATGTCGGACACTGGCCAGTGTTGCAGGAGCCCGTAGATAAAGGCGCCGTGAAAAGCGTCGCCGGCTCCGGTGGTATCGACGGCTTCGACAGGGAAGGCAGGGTAGGTGAAGGTTCCCTCCCGCCAGCGGACGATGGTGCCGCGTTCGCCAAGGGTGTAGACGGCGACCTTGGCGCCATAACCATGGAGCCGGTCGACGACTTGTTGCGGTGTGGCGTCGGGCATCCAACGGCGGACCATCGGCTCGGAGACGATGGGCATATCTACTAGGGGCAGAAACTCGTCAAGGTCCTCGTGCAGCCAGGTGCCGTCGTAGACTACGGTATTACCGGCTTCGCGCGCCCAGCGGGCGGCCTGCATGCAGGCCGGGTCGGCGTCGTCGAGGTGGAGGATACGGGCGTTGGCGATGGTTTCGCGGTCGAATTCGGCGGGATCGAGGTCGGCGCAGGTCTCGGGTCGGGTGGTAAAACCGCGCTCGCCGGTCGCCTCTTCTACGAGAACTAAGGCGACACGGGTGAGGGCACCGGGTACGACGACAAAGGACGAGGTGTCGACGCCTTCTTTTTCCAACTCGGCACGGATAAAATCGCCGTCGGCGTCGTCGCCGACTTTGCCGACATAGCTCGTCGATGCACCGAGACGCGCGAGTGCGACCAATGAGGTCGGCACGGGTCCTCCGCCCTGGCGCAAATACTGCGAAGCGCGCATGGTCGTGTCGAAGGTCGGTTGTCGGTCGACGACGAAGAGCATGTCGACGGTGCAGAGGCCGAGGCCGATTGCGTCGATGGTCATGGCGCGAGGCTCACTTTGATCGAGCGGTTTCCGGCGGCTTGGCAATAGCCTTTGCGGTGGGCGTCGCCCCAGAATAGGGGGGCGCTAAGGTAGCATTTCAAGTCGCTGGCGCAGATGCCGACGGAGTGGGTGCGTAGGAGGATTTCGCCGGGCGATGGAGTGGCTACGGGGTATTCTTGTAGGCGATAGTCTTCTGCGGCGTGGCAGATTATGGCGTGCATCGTTTTTGCAATAGTGGTCATGGTTGTTCCCGTGCGGTTGATACTGTGGGGCGGGGGGCTGCCAAAGTTAGAGTATTTCAATGGCTAAAGTGGCGAGCAATACTCCGAGGGTGATGCGCGCGGGCCGTGTGTGCGGCAACATCGCGGCGAAGAATCCGATCCAAGCAATTTCATAGAGCATGCCACCGCCGAAGTGTTGCACCCATTCGG
>DQLG01000833.1 GCA_015660315.1 Candidatus Latescibacterota bacterium | reverse complement strand
TTGCAAATGAATTGATTGCTAGCAGAAAGAAGGAAGAATTAAACGGATAGCGAAAGACCTATGGCGGGCAGAGTTTATCCTTGTTGCTTGTGCTTGTATCGGTCTTGTAGGGTGTGCCGCAGAACAGTCGGAGGAGTTAAGTCCTTGGGGTGGGTTAAAGGTCGAGGGGACAGCATTGGCAAAAGTGGGACAGGGTGAAATTGACGAGCGGGAATTTCGTCGTTACGAAGCCAATATCCAGACCCAGCACCGCTCGCCGAATGAGGGGGTGGAAAAATATCGGGAGCACCTGTTGACGCTAATCGACATTAAGTTGATGGTGCGCGAAGCAGAGGAGCGCGGGCTCGATAAGAGCCCCGAATTGGCCAATGCGCTCGGACGCACTGAACACAAGGCGATGGTCGAAGCTTACATGCAGGAAAAAATAGGGCTAAACATCGAGATCACCGAAGCCGAATTGCGGGCAAATTTTGATGCGCATCCGGCCCGTTATGCCGTGTTGGGGGCGCACATTCTGCTCAAAGACCGCGCCCAGGCGGATTCTGTCCATAGCGAAATCGAGCAAGGGCGGGCGACTTTTGAAGAAATGGCTCGCAAGCACTCTCTTGATGAAAAGACCGCGAAAGAAGGCGGAGTCTTTGAAACGTATTATGCCTATGATCGCGTTTCAGATAAAATATACAAGCGAGTGTTCTCGTTGGACATCGGTAAAGTGAGTGAACCTTTTCGCTCTCCGCAAGGTTGGGAAGTGGCCAAGGTAGTCGATAAGAAACTAGTGCCTTTTGAAAAATACCGCACGGTTATTCAGCGGGTGACCTTTATGAAAAAATTAGAAGAATTAAAGCGCTCCCATATCGCAGA
This sequence comes from Candidatus Latescibacterota bacterium, assembly GCA_015660315.1. GTDB lineage: Bacteria > Latescibacterota > UBA2968 > UBA8231 > UBA8231. The sequence goes on along the minus strand of DQLG01000833.1, from coordinate 3,214 downwards.
ATTAGTCGAGAAGAGTAACCTGCGGCCGGTGGTAGAGAATTTACATCGTTTTATCGCGGCGTGGAATGAAAATCCGGGCAGCCCGAAATTGACACCAGAAGAATTGGCAAAATCTCTTTACACCTATGAAGATGGAATGATTAGTCTGCAACAGGGAAGTTATCTATTGCACAATATGCAATTGGGCCATGTGCAAGTGGATAGCACTTTAATCGAGGATAAAGTGCGCAATAAAGGGGCATCCGACCTGCTTTTGGGTATCGCAGCAAAAGAAGCGGGCCTTGACGATCGGCCCATTGTGCAGGAGCAAGTTAAAGCTGAAAGAGAGCGGTTATTAGTAGAGGGGTTATGGGATGAATTGCTTGAAACGCAGTTGAAAATTAACGAAGTAGAGGCCCGTGCGCATTACGACGCTCATCCTGAAATGTACAAAATGCCCGAAGAAATAGTTATTCAAGAAATTATGGTTGCCGATATTGACCTGGCAAATTCGCTTTTAAACGAGGTGCGCGCAGGGGCGGATATGGCCGATTTGGCAACCCGACACAGTATTAGACGATATTCGGACGAAAATGGTGGTCTCTATGCCATGCGATCCTTTGAAAAAATTGTTTATAATGAAGTTATGGATGCTGCGGTCAAGGCACCGGACAACGAATTGCAAGGGCCAGTAGAGCTCGTAAAACCTATGCCATCTGCATTGCGGGATCAGCTAGTCTTAGATCGGGCTTTTTCAATTTTCAAGGTATTGCAACGGTTGCCCGAAAGGGTCCAGACTTTTGAATTGAGTCAACGGAAAGCCGAGTTTTTTGCCCGGCAAGAAAAACAACAGGATCAATTGCAGAAACTCAATCTCGAATTGCGCCGAAAATACAATAAAAATTGGGGCATTAATGACCGAGCATTAGAAAAATATGCCGAAGTCTTAAGCATTCGTTGATATTTGCATTGTTAGCACTTGTCAATTATTTTCACTAAAGTAGCACTATTATAATATTGTTTATAGTTAGCATGGGGTTCAAATTGAGGTTTATGTCAAGGAGTTGAAATATGAGGAACAGGGTTGAATTATGGGCTTTTCCTTTTGCCTTGGTAAGTGCAACAATTGCTGCTGCTGATATTTCTTTTTGGCAGATTGGTGGAACTGGGGTCAATTGGGCAGGTAGTGATTCGGCGCAGGTAATGATTGATTTCACCCGTGGGACGAATTCGATTCAACCGGTGCAGGTGACTTCGGATACAACCGTTTTCACCTTCCTAGAAAACTGGTCGCCAAAAAAGAATCCCGATGAGTTGGGTTTTGTCGATGGGGAGCGTCCCCGGGCTTGGAAGGGCGGTAGTGGCAGCTCTAGGACCACGGATAATGCACTTAACCTTATCGACGGCAATGGTAAAACCTACAACCCGGTGACGAGCAATAGCATCGGCGGCGAGTATTACACCATAGACCTCGGCGTGCCAGTGCCTCTCTTTCGCTTCGCTATGAGTTCGCCAGACGAGGGCTTTTATCGCTCTGACGGTACTCCGCTCGAGGAAGACGCTATTCCCGCTTTCGAAGTTTCGATGGCTCCGGACACAAATAATGATGTGATTAGTACCTCTGAACCCATCGGTGAAATCATCACCGAGGCTCGCGAAAATGTAAACCCCAAGATCACCGCAGAATTCCCGCTGCAATATGTGCGCTATGTGCGCTATAAACGCAAAAATTCCATTCTTGATGCGTCGACAAACGAGTCAGTAGGTTCTTCGGGTACTGCTCGTAAAGGGACCGTAGCGGAGTTTTTTCTTTGGGGGGAGGGGATGCCCAAACGGGCGACCTATAAAACGAATATTTTCGACCTGGGTTCGGTGGTGAATTTTGGCCGGCTATTTTGGAAGATCACCCCGATGCGGCTGGTCAATGGAGTCGCTGAAGAGGCACCGGACGCCAATGTATGGATTGAAGTTGAAGCTCGAACCGGTGTCGATGAATTGCCCGACGTTTATTACGAGTTCACGGATATGGGCACCAGGGTAATCGTTGATCAAGGGCGTTATCAAAAGAAACTTAAAAACCAGAGTTCGGCGATCAATAATGCCGATGGTTTGGGTGGCACGCTAACATTGACGACCCGCCCCAAGCCCGGTATCCGCGCGGGTGTTGAATACGATCAGGACAATTGGACCTTCTGGTCTTTCCCGATTACGGCGTCGGATAAAACCCTCAATCTCAATCGCGGTTCGCATTTGCAGCTTAAAATAGTGCTGCACAGCGAGCATTTTGATGAGTTCGTGCGATTGGATTCGCTATGGATCGAGACTTCGCCGATCTTGGCCAGTCGCATTCTCGGGGAGGTCGCCGAGTTAGGCCAACCCAACCCAACCCGCGGTGTCGCTGAAGTCCCCTTGGGCCAAATGACCGATTTTACTTATGATCTCAAAGCGGACTTCACTACCGGTGGACCAGGTTTCAATGCACTGCGTATTAAGACCGGTAGTCTGCAGACCGAATTTAAAGGGCTGCTGATCAATGGGGTCGAAACGGCACCCGAAGGAGTCGAGGTTGTCGACGGCGACTTGGTTGTGCACTTGCCGGATCCTGTGACTCAGGCGAACAATCCAGATTTACGCATAACATTCGCATCAGAGGTTTTCGATTTCGCCCGAACATTCCAAGGGGAAGTTTTCAACGTCAATAGCGAAGACTTGCCGCAACCGGTCGAGGGAGGGGATGTTAGCGATGTGGTTGGTACGAATAGCCTAAGGGTGCTTGCTTTCTCCGACGCCAATCCGCAGCTAGTACAGGATTTGCGTTTTTCCAGCGGAGTAGTTACGCCCAATGGCGACGGGGTCAACGACGAATTGCTAATTTCCTATTCACTTTTCGCGTTGCCGCAATCGGTGCCGGTTCAGCTTAGGGTCTTCTCGCTGGATGGCAGTCAGGTCGCATTGGTTGAACGTGGGCAACAGGGGTCGGGCCCACAGACCCTGCGTTGGGACGGGCGCGATCAACAGGGGGCTACACTTGCTCCGGGGATTTACCTGTTGGGGGTGGGGATAGCGGCGGAAAATCAAACCGATGTACAGCTTCAGCCCATTGGCATAGCCTACTAAACTGCGATGAGAGACAACGTCATGCGAATATATATCACTGCCATAGCTTTGTTTTCACTCTTGCCCAGCGCAGTGTCTGCTGAGTTTCTCACCTTTGACGACCCGGCGATGTGGCAGG
>DQLG01000244.1 GCA_015660315.1 Candidatus Latescibacterota bacterium | reverse complement strand
TGCAACTTTCGCGGCAGCCAGGCGCTGATATTCTTGGCGCCCTTCGCCACGCTGGTTTTCTCCGCCGACGAATACGAGCGCTTTACCCGCATGCTGGAACGACGCCAGAGCATAGACCTGTTATTAGAGGCGATCACTCGGCGCGAAAGCGAAAAACATGAATAACAGCATTACGGATAGGACCTCGCATGGGCTCTGATCTCAATGTCGTCATTGCCACCGACTGCGGCAGTACGACCACCAAAGCCATCCTAATCGAAAAGAAGGACGGACAATACCGCCAGACCTTTCGCGGCGAAGCCCCGACCACAGTGGAAGCGCCCTTCGAGGATGTCACGCGCGGAGTGCTCAATGCGATACAGGAAATCGAAGAGCTTTCGGGGCGGAAAATCCTCGATGGCGAGCGAATCATCACTCCCACTGAAGGTGATGTAGGCGTCGATATCTATATCTCGACGAGCAGCGCCGGCGGCGGTTTGCAGATGATGGTGGGTGGTGTGGTACAGGCGATGACCGGCGAGAGTGCCCAGCGTTGCGCACTGGGAGCGGGAGCGATCGTCATGGACACGCTCGCGGCCAACGACGGGCGCTTGCCACACGAGAAGATCGAGCGCATTCGTCAGTTGCGTCCAGATATGCTGCTATTGGCGGGCGGCACCGATGGCGGTACGATCAGCCATGTGGTCGAACTGGCCGAGTATATCGCTGCGGCCGACCCCAAACCCCGCTTTGGTTCGGGCTTTATGCTGCCGGTGATTTTCTCGGGCAACCAGGATGCGCGTAAGGAAGTAGCAAGGGTATTGGGTGAAAAAACCGCCTTGACGGTTACCGAGAATATCCGCCCAGTTCTCGAAGAGGAGAATCTGGGCCCGGCTCGGCATGTGATACACGATCTTTTTCTGGAACATGTGATGGCGCAGGCTCCGGGCTACCGCAAGCTCATGGGATGGACCGGGGCGCCGATCATGCCTACGCCCGGGGCGGTGGGCGAGATTATGCAGACCATCGCACGGCAACAGGCTATCAATGTCGTCGGTGTCGATATCGGCGGCGCGACGACCGATGTATTCAGCGTGTTCGGAGAGATCTTTAACCGCACGGTTAGTGCCAACCTGGGTATGTCGTATAGCATCTCCAATGTGTTGGCCGAAGCGGGGCTGGACAATATTATGCGCTGGGTCGCTTTCGGTATCGAGGAAGCAGACCTGCGCGACCGCATCAAAAACAAGATGATCCGACCGACGACGATCCCACAGCTTTTGCAAGAATTGCAGGTGGAGCAGGCGATCGCCCGCGAGGCGTTGCGGTTGGCTTTCGTCCAGCACCGGCAGCTGGCGGTGGGTTTGAAGGGGGTGCAGAGCGAGCGCACCCTAGCCGATGTCTTTGAGCAGGAGGCGACCGGTGAAAGCCTGATCCGGATGATGGAATTGGATCTGCTGGTCGGCAGCGGTGGTGTGCTTTCGCATGCCCCCCGCCGCGAACAGTCTTGTGCAATGCTCATCGACGCCTTTCAGCCCGAAGGCATTACCCGCCTGGCCGTCGACAGTATTTTCATGATGCCGCATTTAGGTGTGCTTTCGACCGTTGACGAACAGGCGGCGACTGAGGTTTTCGAGCGTGACTGCCTGATTTATTTAGGTACTTGCGTTGCACCGGTTGGTAGCGGCAAAGTCGGTGAGGTTTGTCTGCAATACGCGGTGGATCTGCCGAGTGGCCGCCAGGCAGGCGAATTGCGGGTCGGCGAGTTGGTGCTGTTGCTCTTGGCCGACGACGACGAGGTGGAGATAGAGCTTGAGCCGGCGCGGCGATGGGATGTGGGTGCCGGGCCTGGGCAGGCCTTGAGCGCGCGTGTGTGTGGAGGGGTCGTGGGGTTGGTGCTCGATGGTCGCGGACGCCCGATACAGATATTAGAAGACGACCGCCTCGACCAGGTGTCTGCCTGGCAAGGGGCATTGAATCTATACGGTGAGTAGGTTGCCAATGGCACATGCCTATACCCCGGGGCTGCGCGTGACGCGGCACGCGGTGATCCAGAAAGAGCGACGTCTACCCCTCAAAGGCGAAGTCGTCGTCGAGCGCGGCGTCGAAGTGCGGCGAGACCAAGTGGTAGCCCGTACTGAGTTGCCGGGCGACGTGGCGCCGATGAATATAGTCAACCGCTTGGGCATTTCGCCGCAGGAACTGGCGGGTTATATGCTCAAAAAAGAGGGCGACCAGGTCGTAGAGGGGGAGCCATTAGCCGAGACGAGGCCGCTGATCAAATGGTTCAAGACCACGATCGAATCGCCGGTGAGCGGTACCGTCGAGAGTATTTCGCTGGTTACCGGCCAGGTTATTTTGCGCAAAGCGCCCAAGCCGGTTGAAGTGTTGGCCTATGTCGATGGGGTCGTCGACGAGGTTATCGCGGAAGAAGGCGTGCGTATCGAGACACGAGGAGCCTATATCCAGGGCATCTTCGGTGTGGGAGGTGAGTGTTGGGGAGCGTTACATCTGGCGGTCGAGGATGCCAATGCGGAAACTAAAACGATCGGTGCGGAAGCGGCGGGCAAGATCGTAGTGGTTGGCAGCCTGATTACCTTGAAAATCGTGGAACAGGCCCGACAGGCCGGGGCGGTGGGGTTGATCGGCGGGGGTATACGCGATCAGGATTTGCGCGATCTGCTCGGTTATGATCTGGGCGTGGCGATCACCGGCGCCGAGGAAATTGGCTTGACGGTTATTGTCACCGAAGGATTCGGTCGTATCGCGATGGCTGGTAAAACCTTTGATATTTTGCGGGCTTGTAGTGGCATGGAAGCGTCGATTTCCGGGGCGACCCAGATCCGGGCGGGTGTGTTGCGGCCGGAGATTATCGTGCCGGCCGCGGCGGCTGGTGAAGAAGAGCATGTCGGAGGAGACTCGGAGGGGTTGCAGGTCGGCAATGTCTTGCGGGTGATCCGGATGCCGTATTTTGGTCAAATCGGGCGGGTTAGCGGGTTGCCGGCGGAGTTGCAGGAGGTGGAGTCGGGGGCGAGGGTACGGGTGTTGGAGGTGGAGTTTGACGGGGGGCAGCAGGTGGTGGTGCCGCGGGCGAATGTGGAGTTGATTGAGGAATGAAGTAG
>DQLG01000208.1 GCA_015660315.1 Candidatus Latescibacterota bacterium | reverse complement strand
GATCCACTCCTTTATTCATTAGTGAAAGTGGGAATAAAGCGCACTCGCGCCAAGACTGTCAAACCCTCTACCATATACCTTATATGACAACGAGCTATCTATTGGATCGAACCAGTAGTATTACCTATACTTTCGCTCGAATCCGAACCTTTTACCCCTAAGAGAAAACAGGCCCTAAGCCACTATGCATATCGCAATTTCAGCAGCAGAGCGCGCAGTGGAACGGCTAACGGACCAGCATATCCAGCAAGCCGCGCAAGCACTTGCCAAAGAGGGGTTCGTCGTTCTAAACCAGGCGGTTGCGCACAGCTATCTGGACATCTTGCACGAGCAGATGCTCACCGACACCCATACACTTGTAGCGGCCAGGGATCGGGGTGAGGAGATCAGCGGCTGGAAATACGGGCACCTTCAGCAAAAACCACCGCACCAGAAGCCCTATATATTCCGCGATATCCGCCTGTGGCACCGGGGCGTGCCCAATCAATCCGACCAGATCCGCCACATGATCGCCATGGTCCACCAGGTGCGTTGGTTTCGCAAAGCACAGACGCTGCAATTCCAAAAGGGCTGCGAAGCTGAGTTCGCCAACGACGACCTCGACCACAATGCCGAATTTATTGACGGCCCGGTAGAATATCTCTTCAGCCCTCACCTAAACCACTCATAAAAAACGCAAACCGCGTATCCTAATGGAAGGCGCTTCAATGCATAACAAACACCTGCAATTCGAAAATGACAGCGAAACAATTATCGCCATCGATGGCCTCGCACAAGAATTGACCTTGCTGCACATAACCGACAGCCATATGGCCACTGCCGACGACCGTGACCCCGATGCGCTCGAAGATGCCGCACGCTTCAAAAAACTTTTCGAGACGCGAACGCCTAACAATGTGCCAACACGACAATTATTCCAAGAGGCCCTCGCACACAGCAACACCATCGGCGCCGACGCGACCCTATTGACCGGCGACATCATACACTTCCCGTCCCATGCCGCACTCGAGTGGATCGAACAAGGCGTGCAATCGTTGCAAAGCCCCTATCTCTATACTCTAGGCAACCACGATTGGCACTTCCCCCACCTCGAATGGAACGACGACACTCGCCTGGCCCACTACCCCCGCTTTAACCACTTGACCAACAACACTCCCGCCGCACAAGCGCTGGACCTAGCCGACATCCGACTAATCGCCATCGATAATAGCAACTACCATCTAACCCCGGAACAACTCGCCTTCCTGCGCCAACAGTTGGCTACCGACCGCCCCTGTTTACTATTCATCCATATCCCCATCGCCATCCCCTCGCTGATACCGGCTGTGGTCGAGGTATGGAAGGAGCCGATCGTTATGGCGGCGGATGGTTGGTCGGAAGAAGGAAAGAAAAAATGGCGGGTAGGCGAGCACTACGAAAGCACCTTAGCCTGTCACAAACTACTGACCGAAGAAGCACAGAACCTGGTCGCTATCTTCTGCGGCCACGTACACTTCTCCCACTCCGGCGAGGTGCACCCCGGCTGTATGCAGTATGTGACTAAGCCGTGCTTTGAAGGGGGCTATCGCGAAATTAGGCTCAAACCTATGGTCTGAGTCTACGTGATTAGGATTAAAGAAATGAGTTTGTGATAGATATAGCACTCAGACAGCCGAACGCACCTGCTAAGCACTTCTTCTTGAACACTGGAGTGTCCAAGAGCGGGGTTAGGATATAACTGAGAGCGGCTTTGTTGTCCCCAATTCCACAGGATAGTGGAATTGGGGACAACCCTTGGAGTCCACCAGAGATGGCGGGCGAGAATGAGCGACCTGGTATACCCTATACCTAGTTTATCCGCACGAACTACACCCGCTCCGCTTGTGGCACCGCCACCCCATGCGTATGATCCCACAAATGCCCCCTCCGCCCCTCCCCTTCCAACCCGGTCTCAAAATACACCGACTTCACCGCCTCGTGCACAATCGGAAAATCGTGGTGAAACCCCATGCCCGTCGCCACGCAATCCCCCGGCCCCACCTCATGCGATTTCCCCTCGCTCACCGCCACGCCACTGCCCTCGTATAAAATCCAATACTCGTCACAATCGTGATAGTGACAATCAAAGCTCGTCTCCTTGGCATAGTCGACCGCATCGCCCTTGTCCTCGCGTTCGTCGCTCTTGCCGACCTGAAATATTCCCGACGAAGTCTCCGTCTCCCAATCGCCGCACATCCACACCAAGGTCGCCGGACCATTGAGGGCGCGGACCGCGAAATGATCGCTGTCGTTTTGTAAATCGACATTCGTTTTAAATTCTCCCGCCACCACCTCATCGCCAACACGAATCTCGCACGTGCCGGTACCGACGATGATTTTTTCCCGCTTGCCGCGCCGCACAAAATCGCGGGTCTCACCTTTCGCCAATGTCACGACCTCGAAATAACTCAACCCGCACCAGGCCGGCGCGTTGTCCTCACCGCTCTTGGTAATCGGCATTATTACGCTCCTTTATGGTAAATAGTTCGCTATCCGTTTAACCTGCTGTTCTCGGCTCGAATCCACCGCGCCGAAGACCATTGCCAAGCTCTTTATATTTTCTGTACCCGCGCTCTCAGGCTCTCGCCCTTCGGCAATAGCCGCGGTAAACTCCCGCAATACCATCGCCTGCCCCTCCTGCGGCGGACTCACCGCCATCACCTCTTCGCGCGGCGCCTCGCGATCAGCATGGTTGGCGCCCTTGCGGGCGATATAAAGCTCCGGGTAGACCATCG